>JBFFHS010000007.1:0-68424 GCA_041556855.1 Gammaproteobacteria bacterium | reverse complement strand
AGTCGGATCAGCGCCGAGTCAAAGGACGGGGTGCTGCGGGTTCATCTGCCCAAGAGCAAGATCGAAAAGCCCCATTCGGTGAAGATCAACGTCGGCTGACGCTCACGGTTCACGCCTTTTCTAGAGCTTGCGCCACCGCCTCAGGGGTCGCGTCGGTCAGGCGCTTGGGAATCTCGATTCGCAGCGCCTGGCGCGCACTTGGGCTGAGCTGGTCGCGAAGCGCGCCCAGCAGCTTTGGCGGCGCCACCAACATGAGCTCGGCGAAGGCGCCGGCTGTGCGCATCTGCTCTATGGTGGCGGCGATTTCCTGGGCGAACAGCTTCAGCTCGTGTTGCTTGGCGCTATAGTCCGCTTCGATCGAGTGGCGGCCGAATCCATGACTGTCGAAGGTGTCGCCGGAGACATCGCTGGTGAGATCCCGCTCCTTGGCGCGACCTTCCGGATGCTACAGCGTCTTGACCGTCTTCAGGGGGGCGGCGTTGTGATCACGGGTGTATAGCTGGGCCTGAACCGCATCCGCCACCACCACGAGGGCAGATCGGGCGGCCAGCGCATCGTCTTTTTCATAGACCATGGTGTCGTCTCGGAACCTTTTTGAGCTGGATGATGCATCATGTTAGGGCAACCGGGGGCCGTCCCGTATGGGTATTTTTACGGATGGGGCGGGGGCAGCAACCTGGGTAAAACATGACCGGCGCGATAAGGAGAGCAGTCCATGGGCGTAACGAACCATCGCATTGCCAGCTATCAGTACGAGTTTCGGCAGGAGCCGAATCGCGGTGAGCCTCTGACCCTGGGTGTGCTGTACCTCTACGATCAGCACAAGAGCTTGCTGGCCGTGCTGGTATTTCGTGACGGAGCGGGGTCCACCGATCTCCCCCGGGAAATGCCCGATGGCCATGTCACTGCTCAGTTTTCTCAGGCGGCCTTGCGCCCGTTCATTGACATGTTGCGCAATGAGAAACCGGTGTACTTTTCCTGGGCCCCCGAGACCCAGAGCGTGCGTGTCTCCACCGATGCGGAGCCGGTGGGCGAGCAGGAGCTGCGTAAGCTTTTGTCCTGGCTCTATATTTGAAACAGCGCCGCTCCTCAGTCCGCGCCAAGTGCGCGGCTGCGATCGCGGGCGGCCAGTACCGCGTTCTCCAGCAGGCGCGCCAGGCCCGGATCGGCGCAGAGTACCGCCAGGGCCGCCTCCGTGGTGCCGCCGGGGCTTGTGACCTGGCGCCGCAGTTCCGCGGGCGTTTGTGGGCTGGACACCGCCAGTTGCGCCGCGCCAGCGACGGTCGCTCGGGCCAGCTGCAAGGCCAAAGAGGCGGGTAGGCCCGCCGTCTCGCCGGCAGCCGCAAGCGTTTCGATCAGCAGAAAGACGTAGGCGGGGCCGGAACCGGACACCGCGGTGACCGCGTCCATCAGGGTTTCGTCAGTAATCCAGGCAGTCTCACCAACGCTGCCCAGAAGAGCAGCGGCGGCGGCCCGGTGGCTGTCAGTCACGGCCTGATTAGCGCACAGCACGGTTATTCCGGCACCCACCGCCGCTGACGTGTTGGGCATGGCCCTGACCGCGGGTGCGCCGGATCCCAGGTGCTGGGTGAGAAAACTGAGGGATCGTCCCGCTGCGATGGAGATGAATACGGTGCCTGGGCTGGCAAAACGGCGGTAATCGGGCAGTATCTCGGCCATCTGCTGGGGTTTAACGGCGAACACGACCGCGTCGAAGTCGCTGGTCCCCACCCTTTGGGCGCTGTCCACGCAAACCAGCCCCTCGGCGCCCAGGCGCTCGCGCGCTTCGCTCGCGGGCTCCACTACAACGATGGCGCCGCTGGCGATGCGTTGCTCGAGCCAGCCTCTGGTCAGGGCTTGCCCCATATTGCCGCCACCCACCAGTAACAGGTTCTTGATGGTCATCCAGTCTCATCCCCACGGTGCATGGTCTGAATACTGCGGCCCAACCTCGTGGGGATCAACACGGTACGGATGGAAATCGCCGGGTCGGCTGGCCACAATAGAGCGGCGAGCAATAGTGGAGGCAGCTAGTGGCGGGCTTGTATTTGAAAGAGTTCATTATGAGCGACATGCCCCAGTACCCGATTCGCCACCCGGCCCTCATGCTGAGAAGGTCGGCGCCGTGATTCTGCGCTCCTGGCTATTCGTGCCCGGCGACAGCGAGCGCAAGCTGGCCAAAGCGGTGGATGTGAGCGCGGACGCCGTGATCCTCGATCTGGAGGACTCGGTCCTGGCCGAACGGCGCGACGCTGCGCGGGAGCTGGTCACCGAGTTTATCAACAGCGGCAGCGCTGGCAGCGATTGCTGGGTGCGAGTCAATCCCCTGGAGTCAGCCGATGTGCACGCCGACCTGCGCATGCTCGGCAACGTGATCCCCTGTGGCGTCATGTTGCCCAAGGCGAGCGGGCCGGCGCAGGTTGCGACGCTGCGCGATGCCCTGGTCGGCGTCTGGGGGCCGGACGCCTCGCCCCGCATCGTGGCCATTGCGACGGAAACGCCGGCTGGGGTGTTTGCCATGGGCGAGTATGGGCGCCAGCAACCGGCGGGCCTGGCGGGCCTTACCTGGGGCGCTGAGGATCTGGCCGCCGAGCTGGGCGTGTTGGCCAATCGGGACAGCGCCGGGCATTGGACGGCGCCATTCCAGCTCGCCCGCAGTCTGTGTCTCATGGCGGCCCGCCACGCCGGAGTAGAACCCATCGACACTCTGTTCGCTGATTTCAGAGATTCAGACGGTCTGCGTGAGAGTTGCGCGCTGGCGCGCCGGGATGGTTTTTCAGGCAAGCTGGCCATTCATCCGGACCAGGTGGCCATCATCAACGAGCAGTTCACGCCCGGCAGTGACGAGTTGGATCACGCGCAGCGTGTGGTCCAGGCCTTCGCCGATAATCCGGGGGTCGGGGCGCTGAATTTGGATGGCAAAATGGTTGATCGGCCCCATCTGTTGCAGGCCCAGCGCGTCCTCGCTCTGGCTGCCCGGCTGGAGGGACGCTGAACTGAAGTCTAGGGATGGACTCGCAGGCTTGCGGTGCGAATGGTCCATTGCTGGCAGGCACGACACGCGGACCGCAGGTTGTCCGGGTCATACGGCGAGCCGCCCCCGGCAACCGGCGTGACGTGCCTGACCTCGCTGGCAGCGGCGCCCTGACATTTGACCCGAATCTGACAAATAGGGTCGCGGCGCAGCTTCAGGTTTTTTACCTGCTGCCATTTTTGGGGATCCCGTCCATCCAGACTGAACCGGCGCAGCACACGGGATTTATCAGAGGGCCGGCCCATGAGGAGCTCCATGACGCAGCTTGGGCCACAGTTTGGCGCCGCCCGGCTTGGGCCGTCAAATGTCACGCTGCGCAGCGGGTAGGGCGCCTCAGAACCTGTTCCGCCATCCCATGACACGACTTATGTCGCCTAAACTGCTGTGCGGCTTTAAATAAATCCTAGGGTTAGCTTGTATTCCTCACTACACGTGTCAGAATAATCGCGTAATCCACGATAGTTGGTGGGTGCCTTTATGGGTGAACCCAAGTCTCTGGGCAGCGGCGATGTGGTGCGGGCGCAATCGGCCCTCGTTTCGCCCGCCCGTCCCACCCGCCAATGGGACAAATCCGGGGTTGACCTGATTTCCACCAAGGTCGCGGTCGACTTCCAGAATCTAACCCTCGATCACGCCGATGCCACGATCAAGGATGGCTTGCAGTCCATCACGGATGCCTGCGGTGCCGACGCCATTTTCGTTGCGTTGATCGATGCGGAGCGCGAGCGCTTCAGCACCGTATACGCGGCTCGCTCCATGTTTGCCGCCTGCAACCCGGAGGTTCTACAGGGCCGGCGCAGCAAAGATTTCCCGTGGCTCACATCCCGCCTCGAGCATTTGCGCCTGCTGGAAATTACCGATACCCAGCGGCCCGCGCTGGCCCAGGCAGTGGACAGCGCCGAACTGGCCCGACTCAACGTCGGCGCGCTGCTCGCCATCGGCTTCAACATAGGCGATCGACTGGGCGGCTTCCTGGCTATTGCCAGCGGCCTGCCCCATCCGAATTGGAGCGCAGATTTGCGCCTGACTCTGAAACTGCTCGGCGTGAGTTGCGCCAGCGGTCTGGAGCGTCTGCGCCTGGCGGAAGAGTTAGCTACCGTCACTGAGCGCAATCTCCTGGTGACCAACGCCGCCAATGACGGTCTCTGGGACTACAATGTTCGTGACAACGACGTCTACTTCTCGCCCCGCTGGCGCGCCATGCTGGGTTACGACCGGGAAGATGACGTGCCGGAGTGGCGTCACCTGGTGCATCCGGATGATATGGCCCGGGTACAGGCTCAGTTGCGTGACCATCTGGAAGGTCGCACCGACCTGTTCGAAAGCACGCACCGCATGCGACATGCCAATGGGGAGTGGCGCTGGGTGCAGAGCCGGGTCAAGGGGCTCATGGACGGCCAAGGGCGTTTGAAACGCCTGGTAGGCGTCGAGACCGACATCACCGAACGCAAGCTGTATGAAGAGGCCTTGTTCCGCGAGAAGGAGAGTGCCCAGATTACTCTGCAATCCATCGGCGATGGCGTGGTGACCACCGATGGCGAGTGCAAGATCCAGTATCTGAATCCGGTCGCTGAGGATCTTACTGGCTGGAAACTGGACGATGCCGTTGCCCGGCCGATTGATGAGATCTTTCGCGGCTTCCACGAAGAGACCTGTGAGCCGCTGGAGAATCCCCTGGCGGTGGCCATTCGGCGCAACCGTTCCATCAAATCCGTGCGTCCCACGCTCTTGATCCGGCGCGACGGTAATGAGCTTTACATCGAAAGCACTGCGTCGCCGATCCGCGACGCGACGGGGCGGGTGTCCGGTGGCGTATTGGTATTTCACGACGTTAGCGAAGCTCGGGAGCTGAATCGCAAACTGAGCTATCACGCCAGCCATGACCTGCTGACCGGACTGGTGAATCGGCGCGAGTTCGAGCATCGGCTGGAGCGTGCGCTGAAGAGTGCCAAGGCCCGGGAAACCTCCTACGCCGTGCTGTACCTGGATCTGGATCAGTTCAAGATCGTCAACGACTCGTGCGGCCACCAGGCGGGTGATGCGCTGCTCAGCCAGCTGGGACAGTTGTTGAAATCGAAGATCCGCTGGCGGGATACGCTGTCGCGGCTTGGCGGCGATGAGTTCGGGGTGTTGCTGGAGAGCTGCACGATGGACGAGGCGATGCGCACGGCGGAAGCGCTTCGGGAGGCAGTCAACGAGTTCAAGTTTGTCTGGGACGATCGGGTATTTCGCCTTGGTGTAAGCGTCGGCCTGGTTCCGCTGAGCGCGGACAATGAAGATGTGGCCGCCCTGCTGAGCGCGGCGGACAGCGCCTGCGCTCAAGCCAAGGAAGCCGGCCGTAACCGCGTTTACAGTTACCAGGAAAACGACCTGGATCTAATGCGGCGGCGGCGCGAGATGCAGTGGGCCGCCCGCCTGAACAACGCGCTGGAGGAGAACCGCTTCGAGCTTTTCCGTCAGACCATCCAGCCATTGCAGGAAGAAAATCAGGGTGCTCATTATGAGTTGCTGCTGCGCATGCGGGATGAGGCGGGCAGCATGGTTTCGCCGGAGTTATTTATCGCCGCAGCCGAGCGCTATGGCATAACGCCGAACATTGATCGCTGGGTCATTTCCAATGCCTTCCGTTGGCTGGTGTCGGAAGCCGATGAGCGGGAGCGTCTGGCCCTGTGCTCCATCAACCTTTCCGGGCAGAGCCTGGGCGATGAGAAATTTCTGCCCTTTGTCGTTGATCAGTTTCATACCAGCGGACTGGATCCCACCAAAATCTGTTTTGAGATCACCGAGACGGCAGCCATAGCCAGCTACTCCCAGGCCAACCGCTTCATTCACGCTCTGAAAGAGATCGGTTGCAAGTTTGCCCTGGATGATTTCGGCACCGGCTTGTCATCCTTCGGTTATCTCAAGCACTTCCCGGTGGATTTTCTCAAGATCGATGGTTCCTTCGTCAAGGAGATCCTGCATGATCCGATCGACCGGGAAATGGTGCGGTCCATTAACGAAATCGGTCACTTGACGGGCAAGAAGACCATCGGCGAGTTCGCCGAGAACGAAGAAATCATCACCATGCTGCGGGGCATCGGTGTGGATTACGCCCAGGGTTACGGAGTTTCCGAACCGAAGCGCGTGTTGCAGGCGGTAGCCTGAACCTCAGTCGGACTCGGACGCCTCGATGAAGCGCATGGAGTAATCCACGGCCCGCACGTGCTTGGTGATGGCCCCGATAGAAATCAGATCGACGCCGCACTCGGCCACGGCGCGGATCTGGTTCAGTTCCAGACCACCTGAGGCCTCCAGCTTGATGTTTGGCTGACCACAGGCGTCCCGGGCGCCCACCGCCGCCCGTAAGTCCTCCAGACTGAAGTTATCCAGCAGAAGCCTGTCCGCTCCTGCGGCCAGGGCTTCGCGCACCTGCTGCAGATCTTCCACTTCCACCTCCACCAGAACGCCGTGGGCAACTTGGCGAGCGGCGCGCACGGCGGCGCCGACACCGCCGGCGGCCATGATGTGGTTTTCCTTGATTAGAATACCGTCGAACAGGCCGATGCGGTGGTTCTGGGCACCACCACAGGTGGCGGCATATTTCTGCGCCAACCGGAGGCCGGGGAGGGTCTTGCGTGTATCCAGAATGACAGCTTCGGTGCCCGCTACGGCCTGCACAAAGCGGCGCGCGGCGGTCGCCGTGGCCGACAGGGTTTGCAGAAAGTTCAGCGCCGTCCGCTCCGCCGTGAGCAACCCGCGCGCCGGACCACTCAGGGTGCAGACCACGTCATCTTTCGTTAAGGCATCACCGTCTTTTTTATGCCAATGAATCGCAGTCGCAGGTTCGACCTGCCTGAAGACTTCGTCGCACCAGGCCTGGCCGCACAGCACGGCGGCCTCGCGGACGAGAATGCGCGCGCGTCCGCGGCTGTCTGATGGGACCAGGGCAGCCGTGAGATCGCCGCCACCGATGTCTTCGGCCAGCGCGCGCGAGACGGCGGCGGATATTTCGGCGGCGGGCGGCAGCGGCATAGGATTTACCATAGCATGGGCCTGGTGCTGATGGGCTGTGGCCGGGACTGCGCGAAAAGCCCGGTCAAGAAAAAGCCCGGCGGGGTTCCCCCGGCCGGGCTCAGTGGTTCGTCGGACAGCGGTGTCTTACATGAAGAAGCCGTGATGAGCGCCCACCATGCTCATCAGCATGGGGACAGACAACATCGTGTTGGTTCGTGATGCCATCAACGCGACCTTCTTGGCTTTGTTGATTTCATCCGCAGTCGCCTCCACCATGCCAAGCACTTTTTTCTGGTTCGGCCAGATCAGCACCCAGACGTTGAACAACATGATGGTGCCCAGCCAGGCACCAATGCCGATAGTGAGTTGGTAGACGGCGTCACCGCCTCCCGGGACTCCGCCCAACGTGAAAGCGCCGATCAGGTCATTGTTCCGGAACAGATAGGTTGCCCCGGTCAGCCAGGTTGCCACGGCGCCCCATCGGAACCACAGCAGAGCCTTGGGCGCGACGTATTTGCTGATACCGGCGCCGCCCGGACCACCCTCGTCGGCCGCTGCTTCGGCAAGCGCGGGGACCTGCACGAAGTTGAAGTAGTAGAGCAGTCCGATCCAGGTTATGCCGGCGAGAACGTGCAGCCAGATGATCATGGCGCCTTCCCCACCGATACCCGTGATCTGGAGCGGAAGCGCAGCAATGACGATGGCGATAATCAAGCCTGCGATCAATGTGCCCTTGATCGTATTGAGCGGATTCATACCAGTCCCCTTATTCGAGATTATTGGTGAATTCTTACAGGTCTTGGCGGAACGCCCCGATTTCCTTGGTATTTTTCATACCGCCGCCGGCGGCTCGGGTGCGCAACGGGTAGAAGAATAGGTGACACTCAGCCATAATTCAATGCGGGGGGCGGACTTTTAAGGCCGGTCAGGAGCATGTGCGGATGATGCCGCCACCCTCACCCTGCGTGAGTATTTGTACCCTTGACGACAACCGGGTTTGCCTTGGCTGTCGCCGTACCCTGGAAGAGATCAGGGGCTGGGCGCGCCTGCCGGCGAAGGAGCAGTGGCGCATCGTCGAAGACCTGAAACGACGCGGGCCCGGCCCGCTGAGGCAACCATGAGCCGCGTCGCTGTCATGCGCCGCCGCGTGCTGCTGGCCCTGGGTCTGGCTGTCGCCCAAACGGGGTGCACGGCCATGTTGCTCGGCGGTGGAGGCCCAAGCGCATCACCGGCCGGCTCGGATCTGGCGCAGCAGGTCCGCGCGAAAATTGCGGCCGACAGCACGCTGGCCGGGCAGACCGTGGCCGTGAGCAGTCCGGCCGCCGGCGTCGTCACATTGCGCGGTCTTGTAGCGACTCGCGCTCAGAAAGAGCGGGCCGGCGAACTGGCGCGCTCTGTTAACGGAGTAACGGATGTGGATAATCGACTCGCCCTTCAGGACGGGTCCTGATGTTTAAATACGAGGCTTAGATCATGGAAGTAAACGACAGAATCAAGGAGCAGCTGGACAGCTTTCCCGTGTTGCTCTACATGAAAGGTACGCCGGATTTTCCCCAGTGCGGTTTCTCCTCGCAGGCGGCGGCGGCCCTGAAAAGCTGCGGCGCGCGCTTCGCCTACGTGAACATTTTCGAAGACCCGGAGCTGCGCGAAGCGCTCAAACAGTATTCCAACTGGCCAACCTATCCTCAGTTGTATATCGGCGGGGAACTGGTCGGGGGTTCGGACATCGTCATGGACCTGTTCAACTCCGGCGAACTCAAGCAAATGCTGGATGAGGTTCAGGGGGCCGCGGACTCCGAATAGGGGGCGAGGACTTCAGCGGCCTCGGTAGAGGCCGCGGCAGCGGTTGACCACCCCACAGAAAAGACGCGCCGTAATCTCCGCATCGTATGCGGCTGAGTGAGCCTGGCTGGCATCCCACTGGATACCCGCGGCTTCCGCAGCTCTGGCAAGTACCGTTTGCCCGTATGCCAGCCCGGCCAGGGTGACGGTGTCGAAGCTGGAGAAGGGGTGGAACGGGTTGCGTTTGATGGCCGTGCGTTCCACTGCGGCGTTCAAGAACTGTAAATCAAAAAAAGCGTTGTGCCCCACAAGAATAGCCCGCGAGCAATTCTGAGCGCGGAGTTCGCGACGTACTTCGCGGAATACTCTCTGCAGGGCGTCGCGTTCGTCGATGGCCGGACGCAGCGGATGGTCCGGATCGATCCCGGTTACTGCCAGAGAATTCGGGTCCAGGTTGGCGCCTGGGAACGGCTTGACGTGGAAACGGTAGGTCTCAGCCGGGGATAGGGTGCCGCTGTCATCCATGCGGACGAGAACAGCAGCGATCTCAAGCAGCGCATCCGTTTGGGCATTGAAGCCGCCTGTTTCGACGTCGACGACAACGGGGAGGAAACCCCTGAAACGATTGGAAATCTGGGCGATGTCCTGCTGATGACCGCTGTCGTCCTGAATGTCGGAGCCCGGTTCACGCATCCTCGCCGCTGAGTTGCGTCGCCAGCGCGGCGGCGGACCCAGCCTCCTGCAGCAGTCGGACCGAGTAATGCACGCCGAAGCCGGTGATCGTGGTGGGGATCGCACCCAGCCCACCCTTGTGGGTCAACGCGCTCAAATCCATGTGAACCCAGGGGATAGATTCAGGCACGAACCGGGATAAAAAACGCGCTGCAAGAATATGGTCGCCGTATCCGGAGGCGGCGCACTGCTTGATATCCGCCACATCGCTGGAAAGTGCCCGGTCAAAGTCGGAATCCATGGGAAACGGCCAAACGCGCTCGCCGCTGAGTTGACCGGCGCGCACCAGCCGGTCATAGCCCTGGGTGCGGTTACTGAATACGCCTGAATAGCGCTGGGTAATGGCCGCCACGCAGCTACCGGTGAGCGTGGCGTAGTCGAGAATGACAGCGGGCTTTTCCCGAGCGGCCAGGGCGAGCGTGTCCGCCAGCACCATGCGGCCTTCCGCGTCCGTATGAATGACTTGAATGGTTTGGCCATTGGCCGCGGTGACCACGTCCTGGGGTTTGTACGCGGCGGCCGACAAGCGGTTTTCGGTGATGGCCAGCCATGCGTCCACGGGGTAGGGCACCTTGAGTTCGGCCAGAGCGCGAAAAATGCCCAGAGCTACGGCGCTGCCGCCCATGTCGGTATGCATGTCGAGCATGCTTTTGAAGGGCTTCAGGTTGGTCCCGCCGGTATCGAACAGAATCCCCTTGCCGACCAGAGCCAGCCCCGGCTGGCTTGCCGCGCTGGCCTGGGGTCGGTATTGCAAACGAATGATTCCGGCGTCGCGAGATTGATTACCCTGGCAAACGGCGAGAAAGGCGCCCGCGCCCAGTTCCTCAAGACGGTTTTCATTGAGAAAAGAGTATTTGCAGCCCTGCTCGCTTGCCACTTGCCGGGCGAGAGATTGGTAGCTCGACGCGGTGAGCTTGTTGGCCGGCAGCGCGGTCAGCCAACGAGCCAGGTCGTTACCGGCCTGCGAAGCCAGGGCGACGTGCAAATCGAGCCGTTCGGTAATGCCCAGCAGTCGCAGTTGACGGAGGCGGCGCTTGCGCTGGGGAGCGGACTTGAAGCTGGGACCTTCATAGGCGGCCGCCGCGCCGGCGATCACCATGGCTTCCGCGAGCTTGCTGTGATCCTGCGGCTTGAAACCGGCGATCAACAGCCCCAGTGCGCCCGGATGCTCGCCCAGCACCGTCGCCAGCGCGCGCCGCGCCCGGGTCAGCCGGTCGAAAGCAGACTGCTCGGGATCGAAACACACCACGGTGATGCTCGTTCCCCGGCTGTTGTTGAGGCGCGTCTGGGCGCGGGGTAAGGTCTCGGGCTTGCTGTGAGTCGCCAGCTTCATCAGCTGCCTGCCAGCGGGCAGCGCTGGCCATTGTTCTGGCCGCAGTTTGCTCGGCACCAGCACCAGCAGGTGATCCAGCCGTTGCAACGTTGCGCGCGTCGGGCTGAGCTTCGATTGCGCGACCCGCAGCATCGGTTTCGGCGGAGCGGTTAAGTCCATGGGGGATCTGCCTTGACCTAAAAAAGGCAAACCCCGATCATAACGCGGCCTAGCAAAAACGGTGCTTAAGTGCCGGGGAATGCAGGTGGCAATCCTAGCAGTTGTCCTGTCCAAATTCACCCGAGCTGCCGCGACAACCGGGTGACTCGTAGCCACTGATCAGAGACTCTCGCCATGGCTCAAACTGCAATGTCGGCACCCGCTACCGCGGATGACATCGACCCTCAGGAAACGCAGGATTGGCTGGAATCCATCGACTCCGTGTTGCGCACCCATGGGCCGGAGCGCGCCCATTTTCTGCTCGAGCGACTGATCGAGCACGCACGACGCTCCGGCGCCTATCTGCCCTACAGTCAGAACACCGCCTACCTGAACACCATTCCCACCGGCCAAGAGCCGGAGTATCCCGGTGATCGCACGTTAGAAAAGCGCATTGAGGCCTATTTGCGCTGGAATGCCATGGCCATGGTGGTGCAGGCCAATCGGAAAAGCTCCGAATACGGTGGCCATATTGCCACCTACGCTTCGTCGGCCACCCTGTATGAAGTAGGTTTCAATCATTTCTGGCGCGCCCGCACCCAGGAACACGGCGGCGACATGGTGTTTATTCAGGGCCACTCGTCGCCCGGGATTTATGCGCGGGCTTTTCTCGAGGGGCGTCTCAGCGAAGAGCAGCTCCGTCATTTCCGGCAGGAGGTAGCCGGCGATGGGTTGTCCTCCTATCCCCATCCATGGTTGATGCCCGACTTCTGGCAGTTCCCCACAGTGTCCATGGGGCTGGGTCCCATGATGGCAATTTACCAGGCCCGTTTCATGCGGTACCTGGAGCATCGCGAAATTCTGCCCGTCCAGGATCGCAAGGTATGGTGTTTTCTGGGCGACGGTGAGATGGACGAACCCGAGTCGCTGGGCGCCATTACCATGCCGGTCCGCGAACGGCTGGACAATCTCATTTTTGTGATCAACTGCAACCTGCAGCGGCTCGACGGGCCAGTCCGCGGCAACGGCAAGGTGATTCAGGAACTGGAAGCAGCCTTTCGCGGCGCCGGATGGAATGTCATCAAGGTCCTCTGGGGCTCGCGCTGGGATCCGCTGCTGGCAAAAGACAATCTCGGCCAGCTGCGTCAGGTGATGGAAGAGTGTGTCGATGGCGAATACCAGAACTTTAAGTCCAAGGGCGGCGCATACACTCGCGAGCATTTCTTTGGCCGCTATCCGGAATTGAAGGAACTGGTGGTCCATTTGTCCGACGATGATATCTGGCGCCTGAACCGGGGTGGCCACGACGGTCGTAAGGTTTATGCCGCGTATCACCATGCCGTCAACCATCGCGGCCGGCCGACCGTGATTCTGGCCAAAACGGTGAAAGGTTTCGGCATGGGGGGCGCCGGTGAGGGCCAGATGATTACTCATCAGAAGAAGAAGCTGGATGACGAGGATCTTCGCGAGTTCCGGGATCGCTGGCACATCCCCATCTCCGACGAGGCGCTCAGTCAAATTCCCTTCTATCGCCCCGACAAAGATACGGAAGTGATGCGCTACCTCCACCAGCGGCGCGAGCGCTTGGGCGGCTTTCTGCCGGCCCGGCAGCAGACCGCAGAGTCCCTCGGGGTGCCCGGCCTGGAAATATTCAGGGCGCAGATCGAGGGTTCAGGCGAGCGTGAGATTTCCACCACCATGGGCCTGGTGCGCATCCTGACCGCCCTGGTCCGGGACAAAAATATCGGTTCCCGCATCGTGCCCATCGTTCCAGACGAGGCGCGTACCTTCGGCATGGAGGGGATGTTTCGCCAGATCGGCATCTATTCCTCGGTGGGTCAGCTGTACACGCCTCAGGATGCCGATCAGCTGATGTACTACCGGGAGGACAAGAGGGGTCAGATTCTGGAGGAGGGTATCAATGAGGCCGGCTCGCTGTGCTCTTTTATTGCCGCCGGCAGCGCCTACGCAAACCACGGCGTGCAGATGATTCCCTTCTATACCTACTATTCCATGTTCGGTTTCCAGCGGGTGGGCGATTTCATCTGGGCGGCTGGCGACATGCAGTGTCGTGGCTTTCTCATCGGCGGCACCGCGGGTCGTACCACTCTCGCCGGCGAAGGTTTACAGCACCAGGATGGCCATAGCCAGATTGTGGCGACCACGGTGCCCAATTGTGTCGCTTACGATCCCTGTTACGTCTACGAGCTGGCGGTGATTGTTCAGGATGGCCTGCGGCGCATGTATCAAGAGCAGGAGAACGTTTTCTATTACATCACCTGCATGAATGAAAACTACGCCCACCCGGCAATGCCGGCCGGGGCGGAGTCCGGCATCCTCGCGGGACTCTATCCGCTTAAGAGCGGTGGTCGCGGCAAGGTGCGAGTGCAGCTGATGGGCTCTGGCACTATCCTGCGCGAGGTGATTGCGGCGGCCGGACTGCTGGAGGAGGAGTTCGGTGTGTCCGCGGACGTGTGGAGTGCCACGAGCTTCAGCGAGCTGCGCCGCGAAGCGCTGGCAGTGGAGCGCTGGAATAGCCGGCACCCGAATGAGGAGCCGCGGCAAAGCTACGTGGCCCGCTGTCTGAGTGATCGCGACGGCCCCTTCGTTGCGGCCACCGACTACATGAAGATCGTGCCTGACCAGATTCGACAGTGGGTGCCCGGTCGGTACTCGGTCCTGGGTACAGATGGCTACGGCCGCAGCGATTCTCGGCAGGCGTTGCGGGAGTTCTTTGAAGTGGACCGCCATTCGATTGCTGTGGAAGCATTGAAGGCGCTGGCCGATGATGGTGCGCTGGACGTGCAAACCGTCAGCCGTGCCATCGAGTCCTTCAGCATTGATCCGGATAAGCCGGATCCCGTGTCCCTCTAGGGCGCTGCCATGGCTGATCGCGCTGAGGTCCGTGTCCCTGATATCGGTGATTTCGACGCCGTCGAGGTGATCGAGATCCTGGTGCAGCCTGGTGATCAGGTGGCGCCCGAGGACCCTCTGATCACCCTGGAGAGCGACAAGGCCACCATGGACGTGCCGGCCCCGTTTGCCGGAACCGTGGAGAGCCTGGCAGTAACGGTTGGGGACCAGGTGTCCAAGGGCGACCTGATTCTCCTCTTGACGGGTGTCAATCTGCAGACCGCTGGCCAGGCTCCCAGCTCCGACGAGCCCGCTGCGCAGCCCGCGCCGCTTGAGCCTGCCACCAGCGAATTCCGGGTGGTGGTTCCCGACCTGGGTGACTTCGCCGATGTGGACGTCATCGAGGTGCTGGTTGGAGTCGGCGACGCCGTGGAGGTGGAGCAGGGTCTGATCACCCTGGAGACTGATAAGGCCACCATGGATGTGCCGGCACCCAAGGCCGGGACCATTACGGCGTTGCTTGTGGGCGTTGGCGACAAAGTATCTGCGGGCGACGGTGTGGTAACGCTCAAGACAATGACCGAGGGTAGCGTCGCCGCTCAGCTTGAACAGCCGCCATCACCCGCCGAGGCCGCCGTTGCGCCGCCCCCTGCGCCTGCCGCGCCGCCTGCCCCAATGTCCCCCGGGGCTGCTGTATTCACTGAGCCGGCGGCCTTGCCGGCTATTGACGAAGCCGGATTCTCCAAAGCCCATGCCAGTCCGTCGGTGCGCAAGCTCGCCCGTGAGCTGGGAGTTGACTTACCCCGGGTGCGCGGCAGCGGTGTGAAAGGGCGGATTACCGCAGCGGACGTCAAGGCCTTCGTCAAATCCGTGTTGCAGGGTGATGTGGCTGTGGGCGGGGGCCTGCCGGCGCTGCCCAGCGTGGATTTCGCGAAGTTTGGCCCGGTTGAGATACAGCCCCTGAGCCGAATTCAGAAAATCTCCGGGCCGCGGCTGCACGCCAGCTGGGTCAACCTGCCCCATGTGACCCAGCATGATGAAGCGGATGTCACGGAGCTGGAGGCTACCCGCCAGGCGCTGAAGAACAAGGCCGTGGAACGTGGGATCAAGCTGACGCCGCTGGCTTTCGTGGTGCGGGCTTGCGCGTTGACGCTGCAGGAGTTTCCCCAGTTCAAGAGCTCCCTGTCCGCTGATGGGCAGAGCCTGGTCTTCAAGGACTACTGCCACATTGGTTTTGCAGCCGATACCCCCAACGGTCTGGTGGTGCCGGTGATTCGTGATGCGGACAAGAAAGACATCTACGAGCTCGCTCATGATCTGGGCAGCCTGAGCACGGCGGCCCGTGACGGTCAGCTCAAGCCCGGTGACATGCAGGGCGGCGTGTTCACGATCTCCAGCCTTGGCGGCATCGGCGGTACGGCGTTCACACCCATCATTAATGCGCCGGAGGTTGCAATCCTGGGTGTATCGAAAATGAAGACCAGCCCGGTCTACCTGGACGGTGCCTTTGTTCCGCGGCTCATCCTGCCCCTGTCCCTGTCCTATGACCATCGGGTTATCGACGGCGCTGCGGGAGTGCGCTTTACCACCCATCTGGCGCACACGCTGGCCGATGTGGATCGGCTGATCGAGGCCATTCCATGAGCGTCGTGGACGTGCGGGTCCCGGACCTGGGGGACTTTGACCAGGTGGACGTGATCGAGGTGCACTTTGCACCCGGGCAAAGCCTGGCGGCTGAAGATGCGCTGATTACCCTGGAGACGGACAAGGCCACCATGGACGTTCCGGCCCCCCGGGGCGGTGTCGTCGTGGAGGGATTTGTCGCCGTGGGCGACCGGGTGTCCAGCGGTGATCGAATCCTGACGCTGGAGGTGGTCGGGGCAGCGGAGCAGGCGGCACCGCCGGAGGCGGTGTCGGGCGCCGCGCGGGCAGAGCCCACACCTGAGGTAGAGGCGAGCGCTGGCGCCGCATTCAGCGGTGCCGTCGATCACACGGCCGAACTGCTGGTGCTGGGCGCTGGACCAGGCGGATACACTGCGGCCTTTCGGGCGGCCGACCTGGGTCTTAATGTCACCCTGGTGGAGCGCTGGGACGCCCTGGGCGGGGTGTGCCTGAACGTGGGCTGCATCCCGTCCAAAGCGCTGCTGCACGCGGCGCGGGTGATCGAGGAAGCCCACGAGATGAGTTCCTGCGGCCTCACTTTCGCCCCGCCGGAGATTGATGCGGGAGGTCTGCGGGCCTGGAAGAATCGCGTCGTTGGCCGTTTGACGGGCGGCCTGGCCACCCTGGCCAAGCAGCGCAAGGTTCGCGTGATGCAGGGCAATGGCCGCTTCCTCTCGCCGCATCATCTGGAAGTGACCCGGGAAACTGAGCGACAGGTCATACAGTTTAAGCAATGCATCATCGCTGCCGGCTCGGAAGCGGCGACGCTGCCCGGACTGCCCGATGATGGGCGCATCATGGACTCCACGGGGGCGCTGGAGTTGGATGAGCTGCCTGAGCGACTGCTGGTGATCGGTGGCGGCATCATCGGCCTTGAGATGGCGACGGTTTACGACGCTCTGGGCGTTGCGGTATCCGTCGTCGAACTGACCGATACGTTAATGCCCGGCTGCGACCGGGATCTGGTGCGACCATTGGAGAAACGGCTGCGCAAGCGCTACGGCGCAATCATGCTGTCGACCCGCGTGGTAGGCATCCAAGCCGCTGAGTCCGGTTTGCGGGTGAGCTTCGAGGGCGAGCAGGCGCCCGAAGAGCCGCTGGTGTTCGGCAGGGTGTTGGTCGCGGTGGGCCGGCGGGCCAACGGGCACGCCATCGGCGCGGACCGCGCCGGGGTCGCGGTCGATGAGCGCGGCCTGATCGGCGTGGACAAGCAGCTGCGGACCAACGTTCCCCACATTTTTGCCATCGGCGACATCGTGGGCGAGCCCATGCTGGCTCATAAGGCAACCCACGAGGGCAAAGTCGCTGCCGAGGTGGCCGCCGGCCACAAGCGGGCTTTCGACGCCCGGGTCATTCCTTCCGTGGCTTATACGGATCCCGAGGTGGCCTGGGTAGGCCTGACGGAGACCACCGCAAAGGCGGAGGGCCGTACCTATGGCAAGGGCGTTTTTCCCTGGGCGGCCAGCGGCCGCTCACTGGCCCTGAATCGTGATGAAGGTTTCACCAAGCTGTTGTTTGATCAGGACACCGGGCGGCTGCTGGGCGCCGGAATTGTGGGCACCGCCGCTGGTGATCTGATTGCCGAGGCGGCCCTGGCTATTGAGATGGGCGCCGACGCGGAGGACATCGGGCTGACCATTCACCCCCATCCCACTCTGTCCGAGACGGTGGGTATGGCCGCCGAGGCTTTCGCCGGCAGCCTGACGGATCTCTATATGCCAAAGCGCTAGGCGCGCTGGCGGAAATTCCGGTCAAGCCAGTAGTCCACGCTGATCCAGCGGCCCGCCCCCATGAAAAGCAGTGCCAGCAGCATCACAAAATAGGTTGCCGCGAATTCAATGCCGTTCTTCAGGATGGTGATAGGTCCTGCGCCGCTCAGCCAGTTGTAGTTACCGTGTTGGCGCAGGATGGAGCGGGCGCGAGAGCGCTTCTCAACCGCCTGCTCGATCAGGTCCGCACGCCATTCCCAGGGCATCGTGAGTTCCGTTTCGGGCAGCACGTGCCAGCCATTCTCCCAGTGGGCGGTGGCGGCGGCCACGATCATGGTGAACATCAGCGGGATGGCGAACCAACGCACCGCAAGTCCGGCCAACAGCGCAATGCCACCGACGAACTCGGTCAATCCCGCCACGTACACCATCAACTCGGGCGCTGGAATGCCGAGGAATTCGAAGTAACTGGCAACGTTGGCCGCATTGGACAGTTTGTTCATGCCCGCCAGGACGAAGATGGGTCCAAGATAGACGCGCAAGGCAAGGGGGCCGAGCCAGTCCACCTTCTTCGTGGCATCCAACAGGTCCTGCAGTTTGTTGGCCAGGTTCAGCATCGGGTATTCCTTTCCCAAAAAGGTTTTCAGTTGATGTGAGTGCCCAGCACGACATCCTTGCGCCATAGCCGCTCGAGGATGTCCTGGCCGCCTTCGACGACCGTTTCCGGGTTCGGGTGGGACAGTTCCGCAGCAATTTGCAGCATCATGTCGCGGCCGGTTCGGTGCTCAGGATTGTCCAGCGCCAGTTCGATCAGTCGGGCGGTTACCACGTTAATCTCGATGAAACCAACGGCATCCTGTTGGTCCCGGTAGATCAGTAGCCGCGTGGGTTCGGCACCGGGCGCGTCGGGCTGGTAGTCGACAGAGATGCGGTGCACCGGGAAATCGTAGGCCAAGGACCAGGCGAGAGGCGAAACTACCGGCGCGCCAGCCATGAGATTGCCCTGGCGATCGATATCGGCCCAGGGGATTGGCGTGTCCAGGGTAGCCAGCGCCAATTCCGCCCATTCGTAGTGGGCCAGCTCCAGCAGGAAGGGCGGGTCGGCCTCTTGCGACGCGTAATCGCTCTGCAGGAATGCGACGAACTCGCCGGGGATCTCTTTGAAGATCGGGGTATGACTGCGGTGGTGAATAAAGAACTGGCGCACCAACTCGAGCCAGCCGTTCTCACCGTAGATCTCGCGCAGCACGGGGAAAGAGCTGCCCAACAGGGACACCAGATTGCCCAGAAACAGATCCCGGTAGATCTTCAGACGCCGGTCCTCAATACCGGCTGGCGCCGGATTGCGCGCCGGATCCCGCAGATGGGCCGCAAAGGCCATTTGCTGCGCGCGCAGGCTGTCCCCGGGGTCAGGCAAGGGCCTGCTCTCCCCGAGCAGCCGTGGCACGGGCCTGCAGGGCGCGCACCTGACCCACTTCACTCAGAAGCTCCGGCAGGGGCGGAATGTTGAAGTCCCGCTCCAGCAACGTGGGCACCGGGCCAAAGTGTTCATAGGCCCGGGCGAGCAGCTCCCAGACCGGATCGCAGACCGCTGTGCCATGGGTGTCCACGCGCAGATCCTCAGCCTCCACGTAGTGCCCGGCGACGTGAAAATAGACCACCCGCTCCGCTGGCACGCCGTGGAGGAACTCCAGCGGCTGGTAGCCGTGGTTGATCGAGTTCACGTAGATATTGTTGATGTCGAGCAGCAGCGCGCAGTCCGCTTCGGCAAGCACCGCGTTCAGGAAGTCCAGTTCGCGAATTTCCTGGCCCGGCGCTGCGTAGTAGGAGACATTCTCGATACCAATGCGCCGCTCCAGAATCTCCTGGGCTCGACGGATGCGGTTCGCCACGTAGCGCACCGCTTCCTCAGTGAACGGTATCGGCATCAGATCGTACATGTGCCCGTCGTCACTGCAGTAACTTAAGTGTTCCGTGTAGAAGCGGATGGCGTGTTGATCCATGAACACCTTGATGCGCTGCAGCAGTTCCTCATCCAGGGACCCCGGGCCTCCCAGGGAAAGCGACAGACCGTGAATCACAAACGGATAGCGCTCCGTGAAGAAGCGCAACTGCTTACCCAGCCGCCCGCCCATGCCGAGCCAGTTCTCCGGTGCTACCTCGAAGAAATCCACTTCATCCGGTAGCGCCTTGCTCAGGGGCTGCAGCAGAGCACGTCGCAGCCCCAGGCC
This sequence comes from Gammaproteobacteria bacterium, assembly GCA_041556855.1. GTDB lineage: Bacteria > Pseudomonadota > Gammaproteobacteria > Steroidobacterales > JBFFHS01 > JBFFHS01. The sequence continues at coordinate 48,954 of JBFFHS010000007.1, read as the reverse complement.
AGCGCCGGTGACGGGGTATTCCTTCTCCACGGGATGCAAACTCCTGGACAGATGCCAAGTGGACCCATCGTCTGGTCAGTTTATTACAGGCGCCGACCCCGTCGCAGGGCCAATTGCTGCAGCCGTTTCAGATAGCGGTGTTCGTCCGGCGCAACACCGCTGCGTTGCGCTTCCCGGAGAGTTTCGCTCAGCTGCTCCATGGCCAGATGCTCAGCCTCGTGTGCGGTTGCCGTGGCCGCCGCAAGCCTTCCAAATACGCCACGCACGCCCGGCGGCCGATCCAGGTCGATCTGATCGCGAATAGCGAGGTGCAGCCCGAGGTGCAGAAAGGGGTGGCCGGCGCCGGCTTCCACCGGGTAGTCGCGGTCAAGCTCCGGGCCGAGCGCCGCAAGCGTGGCGTGATACTCGGGATGTTCCTGCACGACTGCCACGATCTGTTGCTCCAGGGGCTCAAGAGGCTGACCCTGTTGATGCTTCGCCCACGCGGTCTGGTATACGCGGCGCAAGCTGGCGCGATCTTTCCCGAACATGAGCTAGGCGGTCTTGTCCTTGTAGTCACACAGGTCTGCCAATACGCATTCGGGGCAGTTGGGGCGACGCGCTTTGCAGACGTAACGACCATGCAGGATCAGCCAGTGGTGGGCGTGTTGCAGGTATTCTCGGGGCGTGACCTTCAGCAGCCGCTGCTCGACGGCGTGCACGGTTTTGCCGCGGGCCAGGCCGGTCCGATTGGCGACGCGAAAAATGTGGGTGTCCACCGCGACGGTGGGATGGCCGAAGGCCGTGTTCAGGATGACGTTGGCCGTCTTGCGGCCAACCCCCGGCAGCGCCTCCAAGGCCTCGCGCGTTTGGGGCACCTGGCCAGCGTGTTCCTGCAGCAGAATCGCGCAGGTCCGGATCACGTTGTGGGCCTTGCTGTTAAACAAACCAATGGTCTTGATGTACTCCTTGAGGCCTGCTTCACCCAGGTCCAAGAGACACTGGGGCGTGTTGGCCACTGGAAACAGCTTTCGGGTTGCCTTGTTGACCCCGACATCGGTGGCTTGAGCGGACAGAATGACGGCGATCAACAGCTCGAAGGGGGTGGTGTATTCCAGCTCCGTGGTGGGGTTGGGATCAAGGCGCTGCAGACGGCGGTACAGCTCAGCCCGCTTAGCATTATTCACGACGCTGGGGTGCCCGCGGTGATGGCATCGGACGGCCCTTCGACCGGCCGTGCATAACGGCTGTTTATCCAGTTGATGCTCGCAAGCAGGAGGCCGAAACACAGGAAGGCGCCGGGCGGAAGCAGCGCCAGCAGCAGACCTGAAAAGGGCAGTTCCACCAGGAAGGCATCGGCATCGCTGCCGAGGAGCGCGCCCAGGCCGCTGAACACAGTGCCCTGCCCGATGATCTCCCGCAGGGCCCCGAGCACAACCAGAACCAGGGCAAAACCTGCGCCGTTGGCCAGCCCGTCGAGAACGGCCAGGCGCACGGGCTGGCGCGAAGCGAATGCTTCCGCTCGGCCGATAATGGCGCAATTGGTCACGATTAATGGGACAAACAGGCCCAGAGTTCGATGCACGCTGTGAAAGTAAGCGTTCATCAACAGATCCACGGCTGTCACCAGGGAGGCAATGATCAGCACGAATACGGGCAGTCGCACAGCTGGATGGATACCCCTGCGCAACAGGGATACCGCCAGGTTGGATATTGTGACCACGCCCAGCGTGGCGAGCCCCAGAGCCAAGCCGTTGGCCAGCGTGGTAGTGACCGCCAGCAGTGGGCACAAACCCAGCAGTTGGCAAAAGCCCGGGTTATTGCGCCACAGGCCGTCGAGAACAATTTGCCTTGATCGATCGATCAAGGTGTGTCCACCGTATCCGCCGGGCGGCTGTCCATCAGCGCTTCTCGGTTGTCCGCAAAAAAGACCAGCGTGTTGCGCACGGCTTTGATGACCGCCCGCGGCGTGATGGTAGCACCGGTGAGCTGATCGAACTCGCCACCGTCGGCGCGTACCGCCCAGCCTCTGGCTGCGGGATCGCTGAGACTGCGACCGGCGAAGCTCTCGATCCAGTCAGATTCATCCGCTTCGATAGCGTCGCCGAGTCCGGGCGTTTCCCGATGAGCGGTCACGCGCACGCCGGTAATACGGCCGTCGTGGGTAATGCCAACCAGCAGGCCGATGTTGCCGTTGTAACCATCACGGGCGTTAGCAACGAACAGGAATACCACCGGGTTGCCCGCTCGGGTACCCACATAGGCATCGGTCGCGCCATCCAACCCGAGTAGCTCAGACGCCTGAACCTGAATGCGGCTCGCGGCCAGGTCGTTGTCGTAGAGATCCGGGTTGACGACCTGGCTGAACTGGCTGAGCAGATAGTGGCGTTCGTTTGCAGCGATACGCTCACGACTCACCAGGTCGCTGAAGGCGACCAGCAGGCCGGCGGTGAGGGCGACAGCCAACAGCGTCAAGAGTCCGCGGGTCGGGCCGACCTCATTCATGGCCGAAGGGCTTTGGTCGGGTATAGCGGTCGATCAGGGGGACGCAGGCATTCATAAACACCACTGCAAAGGCCAGGCCGTCTGGATAGCCCCCCCAGGTACGGATGAGGATGGTCAACAGGCCGATCCCCGCGCCGTAGATCAGCCGGCCCTTGTCGGTGGTGGCCGCGGAGACCGGATCCGTGGCAATAAAGAAGGCCCCCAGCATTGTGGCGCCGCCGAATAAATGAAAACCGGGCGAGGGGAACCGGCCCGGGTCGAAGAAGTAGAGCAGCGTTGCAGAGATGATGATGGCGGTCAGCAGACTGAGGGGTATATGCCACTGAATGACGCCCCGATAAAGCAGGTAGAGGCCGGCCAGACCAAGGAACCCGTTGATCCATTCCCAGCCGCGCCCGGCGAAGTCGCCGAATAGGGGGTTCGCGCTGATCTCGGATACTGTCTCCATGGCCGACAGCCCCTCCTTGACCATATCCAGCGGCGTTGCCCGGGTCACGGCATCGAGGGTGAATCCAGCAGGCAGTTGACCTGAGAGGGTGAACCATGCGGTCTGCAGAACGCTGAGATTGGGATAGTCGATATCCCCCATGCGCGGTGGCAGCCAGGCGGTCATCTCCAGGGGAAAGGACACCAGCAGCACGACGTAGCCCACCATGGCTGGATTAAAAAGATTCAGCCCCAGGCCACCGTAGAGATGTTTTGCCAGCACAATGGCGACCAGGCTGCCCAGCGCGGCAACCCACCAGGGCAACAGGGGTGGCAGCGCCAGCGCCAGCAGCACCGCGGTGACCAGCGCACTGCCGTCCGCCAGGGTGGGTGCGACCGGTCGGCCCCGCAGTCGCAGCACCGCGGCTTCCGCGGCCAGGGCCACGCTGGTGGTGACGAGCAAATTAAAGACCAGGCCCCAGCCAAAGTACCAGATGTAGGCGCAAATGGCGGGGAGCAGGGCATACAGCACGCGTCGCATCACCAGCGGCACGGAGGTGATCGGCGTCACGTGGGGCGCTGCGCTGGTCGCAAACCGCATCAGCCGGGCCTAGGTTTCGTCGCCGTCGGGTGCCGCTGACGGCGACCGCGCCCTTTCGATGACGGCCTGCACCGCCCGTTGCCGTGCCTCCCGGCCACCCTGCATGGGGGCCAGCAGGGCGCGACGCTCCTCGGCTTCCCGGTTGGCCGCGAGGTCCAGGCGCTGCTCTCGCCGGGCAACCCGGGCCTCCGCCCGCGCCGCGGCCGCCTGCTCGGCGGTCCACAGGGCGAGGCTATGCTTACCGCCGCGGAAGCGCTCGGTCAGCGTAATATGGCTGGGGCAGACGACGTCACAACAGCCGCACTCAATACAGTCGGCCAGGCCCAGGCTGGCAACGCGTTCCAGATCATCCCCCGTCAGGCTGCGAATGAGCTCCTGAGGAAGCAGTCGCGCCGGACAGACCCGTGCACAGTCGCCGCAGCGGATACAGGGCCGGGCGGTTCCCGGCGTGTAAACCTCGTCCGGCGCCGCAGCCACGACACAGTTGGTGGCCTTGGTGACAGGGCGCGCGTCGCTGTCCAGTGCGATGCCCATCATGCTGCCGCCCATGATAAGTCGCGCCACGTTGCCGCTGTAGCCGCCGGCGGCGCCAATCAGCTCTGCGATCGGCGTGCCGATCGGTGCTTCGATGTTTTGTGGCGTGCGCACACCCTTACCGGTAACGGTGACGATGCGCGAGGTGAGCGGTTCGCCACGCGCATAAAGCTTTGCCAGGGCAACCGCGGTGCCGACGTTCTGACAGAGAAAGTTCACGTCCGTCGGATAACGGCCGGAGGGTACCTCAATGCCCGCCAGCAGCTGAATCAGCTGCCGTTCGCCGCCCGCGGGATAAACGGTGGGTACCTGGGCAAGCTCGAAACGGTCATCTTCGTGCTCATCCAGGGCTGCGGCAATCGCGCTGATCGCCTCGGGCTTGTCGCGTTCGATGGCGACGATACAGCGTCCGGCGCCGCTGAAGTCGCACATCAGGGCAGCGCCGTCGAGAACGTCTCGGGCTTGCTCACGCATCAGCATGTCATCACAGCTGATGTAGGGCTCGCACTCGGCGCCGTTGAGGATCAGCGTGAATTGCTCACTGCGCGACCGCAGTTTCTCGGCGGTGGGAAACAATGCACCGCCCAGCCCCACCAGACCGGCATCCTGCAGGCGCTGCAGCATGTCGTCGCGCGACAGCGACTGGCCGGCCAGCGGCGTCATGGGGATGGCCTGATCCCGACCATCCGTGTGAATCACCACGGCGGGGGCTGTGGTGCCCGGCGGTCCTGGCATCGGCCGCGGCTCGATGGCCACGACCTGGCCTGAGCTGGAGGCATGGCTGATGGCAATGCCTTCGCCCGTGGCGGCGAGCGGCTGGCCGCGCAGGACTGGCTCACCCACCGCTACCAGGGTGTCGGTGGCCGTCGGGCCGTCTGGCAACGGAATAATCAGTTCGCGGGGCACAAAGCCGCGACGAATGGGCCGTGTCGTGGTGTGCTGCTTGTGCGCAGCCAGACGCAGCCCGCCCAGCAGGCGCCGCTCCAGGGTCAGCTCACGCATGGGCAGACTCGGCAATGCTGAGCGGTCTGAGGCGCGGCGTCATGGCGATGCAGTCTACCGGGCAGGGCGCGATGCACAGCTCGCAGCCGGTGCACTGGTCCGCCAGAACGGTATGCATCCAGTTACAGGCGCCGACGATTGCATCCACGGGGCAAACCCGGGCGCAGAGATTACAGCCAATGCAGGTCGCCTCATCGATGCGCGCTACCCGGGACCAGCTTGCCGAGCCACGGCTGGTGTCCAGCGGCCGGGGGTCGCGGCCCAGCGCCTCCGCCAGCCGTGCCACGGTTGCCGCCCCCCCGGGCGGACAGCGGTTAATCTCAGCCTCGCCGGCGAGCATGGCCTGCGCGTAAGGCCGGCAGCCCGGGTAGCCGCACTGGCCACACTGGATTCTGGGCAACAGCTCCACGATCGCGTCGCTGGGATCTCTTGCGGTCCCGCGCAGCGGGCCGTCCAGCCAGATGAGCAGCCCGCCAAGGCTCACGGCCAGGCCGGCGACCAGTAGCGTGGCGCTCAGCATCAGGTGCGAATGAGCCCCGTAAAGCCGAGGAACGCCAGGGACAGGATACCCGCCGTGATCAGCGTGATGGCATGGCCTCGGAAAGGCTCCGGAACCGCGGCGTCGTCAGTGCGCTCGCGAATGGCAGCAAACAGCGTTAAGACCAGACCAAACCCCAGCGCCGCACCGGCGCCGAACATCAGTGCTTCCAGAAAACTTCGCGAGTTATAGGTATTCAAAAGGGCTACGCCCAGTACCGCACAGTTGCTGGCAATGAGCGGCAAATAAATTCCCAGTACCTTGTGGAGCAACGGGCTGACCCGCTGCACCATCATATCGGTGAACTGCACAGCGACCGCGATGACCAGAATAAAGGCCAGAATGCGCAGGTAGCTCAGTTCCAGAGGCTGCAGCAAATAGGTTTCCAGCAGATAGGCCAGCGCGGCGGCCAGGGTCAATACGAACCCCGTGGCCAGACCCATGCCGACGGCGCCCTCAACGCGCTGGGCTGCGCCCATGAATGGACACAGGCCGAGAAACTGGACCAAGACCAGGTTGTTGACGACGGCAGTGCTGAGAACGATGACCCCCAGCTCCATCATGGTCAGCGGACTCGCATACCCGGCGTGGCGTCGGCGTCGGGGGACAGCAGGAAGATCTCCTTGCCGCCGGGGCCGGCTGCCAAGACCATGCCCTGGGAGATGCCGAACCGCATCTTGCGGGGCTTCAGGTTGGCCACTACGACCACCAGTCGATCCACCAGTTGCTCTGGCTGGTAGGCTGACCGGATGCCCGCGAGGATTTCCCGCTGCTCGTGCCCCAGATCGACCGTCAGTCGCAGCAACTTGTCCGCGCCCTCCACGCGTTCGGCCACCAGCACCCGGGCAACCCGCAGATCGACCTGGGAAAACACGCCGATATCGATTTCCGCTTCCAGGGGCTCCACCGGCGCGGCGGCCGGGGTGTTGTCCGCGCTCTTGGAGTCGCTCACCATGCGCGCGACGGCTTTGGGATCGATACGTTGCAACAGGGGCTTGAACCTTTCGATGGTGTGCCCGGCGAGCGGCGTGGCCAGTTCCGCCCAGGTCAGCGGTTTGATGGCCAGAAAGGCCTCGGCGCGCTCGGCCAGTTGCGGTAGCACCGGTTTAAGCATCCCCACGAGGACACGGAACATGTTCAGGCCCTGAGAACACACGGCTACGATCTGCGATTCCTGCCCGGGTGACTTGGCCATGACCCATGGTTTGTGCTCATCGATGTACTGGTTGGCCTGATCCGCCAGGGCCATGATTTGGCGCATGGCTTTGGAGTACTCGCGGCGCTCGTAATGCGCTGCCACCGTGCCGCAAGCGTCGGCAAACTCCGCAAACAGCTCAGGGGCGGCCAGGGCGTCGGCCATGCGTCCGTCACCACAGCGGTGCACAAAGCCGGCGCAACGGCTGGCGATGTTCACCAATTTGCCCACCAGGTCCGAATTCACGCGGGCGACGAAGTCCTCCAGTTTGAGATCGATGTCATCCACCGTCGGCCCCAGCTTGGCTGCATAGTAGTAACGCAGATAGTCAGGTGCCAGGTGTTGCAGATAGGTTTCGGCAGTGATGAAAGTCCCGCGCCGTTTGGACATCTTCTGCCCGTCCACGGTCAGGAACCCGTGGGCGAAAATGCCGGTTGGGGTGCGGTAGCCGGACCCGGACAGCACCGCCGGCCAGAACAGGGCATGGAAGTAGACGATATCCTTACCGAGAAAGTGGTACAGCTCAACGTCCGAATCGGCGCCCCAGTAGGCGTCGAAGTCGATCTCAGCGCCTGAGCGTGCGTAGTGGAGTAAACTGGCCATGTAGCCCACGGGCGCATCGAGCCACACGTAGAAGTATTTACCCGGGGCATCCGGGATCTCGAAGCCGAAATAGGGCGCGTCCCGGGAAATGTCCCAATCCTTCAGTCCCGCGGCAAACCATTCTTCCAGCTTGCGGGCCAGACTCGCGTCCACGTGTTCCGGCACCCAGGCGCGCAACATGTCCTCAAAGTCGCCCAGCCGGAAAAAGAAATGCTCTGATTCCCTCACAGTCGGCGGTAGGCCGGACAGCACCGACACGGCGTCTTCAAGGTCGAGGGGCGAGTAGGTGGCGCCGCAGTTCTCACAGGAATCGCCCGACTGATCCTCGGTCTTACACACCGGGCACGTGCCGCGCACGTAGCGGTCGGGCAGGAACATGCCTTCCTGCTCGTCGTAAGCTTGCTCGATAACGCGCCGGTTTATATGGCCCGCCGCCAGCAGGCGGCGATAGATGCCCGTAGTGAGTTCCAGATTCTCGGCCGAATGGGTAGTGTGGAAATGGTCGAAGCCAATGCCGAACGCTGCAAAATCCCGCTCGTGACTCGCCCGCACCGCGGCGATCAACTCTTCCGGCGTCTGCCCCAACTCCCGGGCCTTGAGCATGATGGGCGTGCCGTGAGCGTCGTCGGCGCACACGTACAGGCAGTCGTGGCCGGCCATCTTTTGGAAACGTACCCAGATATCGGTCTGGATGTATTCCACCAGATGCCCCAGATGAATCGGCCCATTGGCATAGGGCAGGGCGCTGGTGACAAGAATTCGGCGAACCACGACGTGATGCTCCGGCAGTAGGCAGCCCGGCGACCGCCCGTCAGGGTGCTGGAATTATGCCAGCTAGGCGCTGTCTTTGTACCGTTCGAACTTCTTCTTATCGATGGACTGACGGTAGGCTTCCAGGCCCGAGATCATGCGCTGATCCAACAGCTTCTGGATTGCGCCGTCCATGGTTTGCATCCCCTGGGCAGAGCTGGACTGCATGACGTTTTCCAGTTGGTCCAGCTTGCCCTGTCGGATCAGGTTGCCCACGGCGGTGTTGTTGATAAGGATCTCCAGGGCTGCAACTCGGCCCGAGCCGTCCTTGGTCTTTAACAGCTGCTGGGATATCACCCCCCGCAGCGAAGTGGAGAGCATGTTGCGGATGTGCTCCTGCTTCTCGGCGGGAAAAATGTTGACGACCCGATCCACGGTCGCTGCCGCGCCATTGGTGTGCAGGGTCCCCATGACCAGAATGCCCATCTCTGCGGCGGTTACGGCAATGCTCATGGTTTCCAGATCGCGCAGCTCACCGACAAGCACGACATCGGGGTCTTCCCGCAGGGCTGAGTGCAGGGCTTCGGCGAAGGAGCCGCTGTGGACGCCGATTTCCCGCTGGCTGATCAAGCAGCCTTTGCGCTGATGAACGAATTCGATCGGATCCTCAACGGTCAGGATATGACCCTTGAGACGCTCATTGATAGAGTCGACCATGGCTGCCAACGTCGTCGACTTGCCGGATCCGGTCTTGCCCGTGACCAGGACGAGACCGCGGTTTGCCAGGGTCATACTGCGAATGGCCGGGGGCATCCGCAATTCCTCCAGGGTCAGGGCCTGAGATGGAATGGCGCGCAATACCGCGCCCACCCCATGCAGATGGCGAAATACGTTGACCCGAAAACGAGCGAAATCGGGAATCTCGTAGGCAAAGTCGGCCGCGTCGTGGCGGGCGAACTGATCGTGGGAGGCCTGGGTCATGATGCTGGCCAGGGCCGCACCCAGTTCATCGTTGTCCAGCGGTCGGCTCTCCACTTCCAGCAGGTCGCCGTGCACCCGCATGCGCGGCGGATCGCCGGCCACCAGATGAAGGTCGGATCCCTTGCGGAGATACATGCTGCGCAGGTAGTCCTCGATCATCGACATGGGCGTTATCCCCGGGCGCTGCTCAATTCGGGCAGAATCGTGGTGTCGGTGACGAAGCGCTCGAATTTCTGCTTCTCAACGGCGAACCGATAGGCATCATCCGGGTCGATCTCCTTGCCATTCAAGGCGTCCAGCAGCGCCTGGTCCATGAGTTGCATGCCCAGTGCCTTGCCGGTTTGCAGCTGCGACGGGATCTGATGGGACTGCTCCGTCATGATCAGCTTCGCGATTGCCCGGGTCATCACCAGGATCTCGAGAATAGCCCTGCGCCCTCGGCCGTCGGGTGTCTTCACCAGGTTTTGAGTGATTACCGCCTGCAGGCTTTGGGACAAAAAGCTCTTGGTCTGCTCGCGCTCGTTGGCCGGCAACGCGTCGATGATGCGGTCCACGGTCTTTACCGCGCCCGTGGTGTGCAGCGTGCCGAGAACCAGATGACCGGTCTCTGCAGCGGTCATGGCCATGTTAATGGTCTCCGCATCGCGCATCTCGCCCACCAGAATGACATCCGGATCTTCGCGCATCGCGGCCCGCACGCCATCGGCAAAGCTGTGGATGTGAGTCCCCAGCTCCCGCTGGATGATCTGCGAGCGCTTGCTGGTGTGGACAAATTCGATGGGGTCTTCCAGGCTGATGATATTCAGGCTGCGGGTGGTATTCAGGTGGTCGATCATGGAGGCCAGCGTAGTGGATTTGCCCGCTCCTGTGGAACCCGTCACGAGCACCATGCCCTGATGAAAATCGCAAAAGCCGCGGACCACGTCGGGCAGGCCAAGTCGATCCATACTGGGGATATCTAAGGGAATGTTCCTGAAGGTCGCGCCCACACCGGTCGCCTTGCGAAAGATGTTGACGCGAAACCGGCCACCGTCTGCAGTGACGTAGGAAAAATCGAGATCGTTGCCGCCAGCGAAGCGCTCCCGCTGGGTTTCGGTCAAGATTTCCTCCACGTAGGACTCCAGTTCAGCCGCACCCAGATCGCGGAACTTGATTGGCATCAGGTCGCCATGCAGCCGCAGCATGGGCGGCACGCCTACGGCCAGGTGCACATCGGAACAGCCTTGGGCCAGGCCCAGTTTCAAGAACGCATCGATACGCGCCATCTAAGCGCTCCTCGCTCGCGCCAGCAACGCCTCCAGCACGGTGCGGAACTCATCCATGGACTGATAGCGTTTGGTTTTGTCTACGGCCATTGCTTTGCCAACGATGTCGCTGAGTACTTTGGGTATTTTTGGGTTTATTTCAGTCACCGTAGAGGCCTTGCCCTGGACGTGCTGATACATCACGGACATGTGATCCCCCCGGGAGTAGGGCGGGACGCCGGTCAACATCTCGTACAATATGACGCCGAGGCTGTAGATATCGGCTGTCTCGTCCACTTTCTTGCCCAGGATTTGCTCCGGCGCCATGTATTTGGGCGAGCCGATGACGTAGCCCGTCTTGGTCAGCTGGGTGTCACCGCCGGCCTGAGCTGCCGCTACGCCGAAGTCCACGATTTTCAGCAGCCCTTCATCATTGATGAGGATATTCGCCGGTTTCAAATCCCGGTGAATGATGCCCTGCTGGTGCGCCACCGCCATGCCCGTAGCGATGTCACAGGCATATTGAATTGCCGTGCGAATCGCCAGCGGCTTGTTGTTGACAATTTCCGCGCCCAGCGTGTGGGACGGGAAATACTCCATGGAAATCGCATAACCCCCGCCCATGTAAAGGAAATCGTAGATGCGGATGACGTTCTTGTGGGTGATCTTGCGAGAGTAGCGCAGCTCGTGAACGAAGCGCTGCATCATCTCTTCGTCCGAGGCCACGTTGGGGTTCAAGAACTTCAGGATTAACTGGTCGTCCACCACGGTGTCCTCGACCAGCAGCACCGTACCGAATGCGCCCTTGCCAATTTTCTCGATGAATTTGTAGCGGCCTTCAATCAGCTCACCCGACTTGAGGGCGTTGATGTCCACCCGTGACGCTTCGCTGTTGGGTTCATGGATGATTTCTTCGATGCTGGTATTTTCGACCAGCAGAGTCTTGGCGGTCTGACTCTCCGACGGCGCGGGCGCAGCTGAAGGCAGCGGTGCGGCCTGGGTGCGTTCATTGGGGTCCGTGGCTATGGTCAGCCGACTGGCGGTCGTTGCAAAGCGGGTGTCCAGCGCCTGCAGGGCCTTGACGGCTTCCCGGTTGACCGTTTCGTCTTGCACGTTGGCGCTTTGCTGAATATACGCCCGTACGGTTTCGGCATTGCGCTCGTCCGACAGCTGAGCGGCGGCGGTCATGGCGCTGATTCGAATCTGCTTCTTCGGACTTTTAACAAAGGGCAGCACCTTGTCCAAGATCTTGTGATCGCCCAATTTGCCCAGCGCAGTGAGCACCACGGGCAAGGACTTTTCATTGCCCTGCAGCATTTCCAACAGGGCCGGCACAGCCTTCGGATCGCCCATGTCCGCTAGCGCGTCGGCGGCACGCTCGCTGACCCACCAGTCTGCGTCCTTGGTGCAGGCTATCAGGTGGTCCACTGCCCGCGGATCGCGGCACGTGTTGAGGATCTCGATGGCCGCACGGCGAATCTCTTCGTCTTGGTCCCGCACCAGTTCCAGAACAGCGTCCACGACCCGCGGACCGCCAATGCGCGCCAGGGCATCGGAAGCGCGCGCCCGCACCCACCAGTCCTCATCCTGAACCGCCTGCAGCAGGTACTTGACACTGTTGGCGTTGCCAACCTCGTTGAGAATTTCAACCGCAGCTCGCCGGGAGAACTCGTTCTCATCCTTGAGCGCTGGCAGCAGATATTTGACCGTCTTGGGGTCATTGATGGCGATCACGACTTCAACGGCCTTGTTCATAACGTCCACGTCCGGATCCAGCAGCAAGGCCACCACCGCTTCCAGATTGGGGTGCTGCTTCATCCGGGCCAGGCCCTGCAAAGCTGCCATACGCACCAGCTTGTTGTTGTCGCTGAGGGCCTCCTGCAGCGCCCGGCCGATCTCCGGCTGATCAAACTGAGCGAGCACATTGATCAGGTGCATCTTGACCACCGGGTCTTTGCCGTCCATGCGGGACAGCAAGGCTGGCACCATCTGTTCATCCACTGTGTCTTCTACCAATTTGAACACAGCAGTTTTTTCTGAAGGCTGCAGATGATAGACCTGACCCAGCAGTTGGTGGATGTTCAAGCGTTGTTTGTGGGCCGTCAGTACTTCCAGAATCGCGCTCTTCGAGTAGCCATCTTCGGAGAGCAGGTCCATGAGCCGGTTTGGGTTGTACCGCTTGCTGCTGGTCAGCGCCCAGGCGGTGCGTTTAACCGTGCGTGGATCTGCATCGGCCAGGCCCTGGGCCACCTCAATCATGCTCTTGTCAGAGAGCACGTGGGTCAGCACTTCGACGTACTCCACCGATTTCTGCTTGTCGACGGACCCAAGGGTCTGCAGCACTTTGGGGATGGCCGCGGCACCCATCTGCTTGAGTTTGTCAAAGGCCTTGCGCGCGGCTGGCGACGAGGCATCCTGCTCGTCCGCGATCTGGGAGATTAGCCGTTCGGCCTTCAGTGCGCTGATGATCTTCATGGGCTTCGTTACACGGAATCCCTCGTGATAGCGTGCCGCTCGGCTTTGCCACCCCCGCGGGCCCGGGCGCTTGCCACAGCGCCGGGCACCCACAGACCCGCTGGTTGCGGCGGGCCGCCAGCCTCAGCAGATCCAACATAATCAACATCCTAGACGGCTTAATTATGCCATAGTGATTTTCCAATAATGGAACCTGGGTCACAGGTTCATGGCCGGCAGGCCCAGCCGGCCAAAGCCGCCGTGCGCGCGCTGGGATAAGCTAGAATTCGCGTCCTCAATCTGCCCAGAGCTGGACCTATGAGCAAAACGCCTGCACCGCTGGCCGAGATGATCGGCAGCTATGTGCCCGACTTTGTTGACGCGCCCCTGGCGACCCTTGGAGCCTCCGTGCGGGTGGACGAGCAGGGGGAGCAGCCTGTCGTTGTGGTCAAGCTGGGTTTTCCAGCCCAGCGCTACGGTGGCGAGTTGGTCGATGCCCTGCGGGGCCTGTGCGGCGAGCGGGCTGCAGGGGCCCGCTTTGAGGTGGACTGGCAGGTCGCCAGTCATGCCGTGCAGCACAATCTGAAACCGCTGCCCGGGATCAAGAATATCGTGGCTGTTGCCTCGGGCAAGGGTGGCGTCGGCAAGTCCACCACGGCCGTCAATCTGGCGCTGGCCCTGGCGCTGGAGGGTGGTCGGGTCGGCGTGCTGGATGCTGATATTTACGGCCCCAGCCAGCCGCGACTCCTGGGGCTGGCGGGCCAGCATCCCGATTCGCCGGACGGCAAAACCCTTGAACCCCTGGTTGCCCATGGCGTGCAAGTCATGTCCATTGGGTTTCTGATCGACGAGGAACAGCCCATGGTCTGGCGCGGCCCCATGGTGACATCGGCACTCAACCAACTGTTGACCCAGACCAACTGGCAAGATCTGGATTACCTGATTGTGGATATGCCGCCCGGCACCGGTGATATCCAGCTGACTCTGTCCCAGTCGGTACCCGTGAGCGGCGCCGTGATCGTGACCACGCCTCAGGACCTCGCTCTCCTGGATGCCCGCAAGGGTCTTAAGATGTTCGAGAAGGTTAACGTCAACGTGCTGGGTGTGATCGAGAACATGGCCACTCATATTTGCTCCGCCTGCGGCCACGAGGAGCCGATCTTCGGCGCCGGCGGCGGCCAGCGGATGGCAGATCAGTACCAGGTCCCGCTGTTGGGCAGTTTGCCTCTGGACATGCGCATCCGTGAGGAAGCCGACGGTGGCACGCCGACGGTGGTGGCTGCTCCCGATAGCGAATTGGCCCGCGCTTACCAGCACATCGCGCTCGGGTTGGCAGCACGTCTGGCGGCGGGCAGCAAGGACTACAGCCGGCTGTTTCCCAAGATCAGCATCGAGGAGAGCTGATGAGCATCAAATCGGACCGCTGGATCAAGCAGATGGCGGCGGCGGGGATGATCGAGCCTTTTGAGGCAGATCAAGTCCGCCGCGTTGCCGGTCGGCGGGTCGTGTCCTACGGGACCTCCAGTTATGGCTACGACGTGCGCTGTTCCGACGAGTTCAAGGTGTTCACCAACATCAACTCGGCCATCGTGGACCCGAAGGCCTTTGACGAGAACAGTTTCGTCGACATGCAGGCAGACATGTGCATCATTCCGCCCAACTCCTTTGCCCTGGCGCGCACGGTTGAATATTTCCGTATTCCCCGCAACGTGCTGACCATCTGTCTGGGCAAATCAACCTATGCCCGCTGCGGCATCATCGTCAATGTCACGCCCTTAGAACCCGAGTGGGAGGGCCATGTGACGCTGGAGTTCTCCAACACCACACCATTGCCCGCCAAGATCTATGCCAATGAGGGCGTGGCCCAGATGCTGTTTTTAGAGTCCGACGAGGTATGCGAGACCAGCTATAAAGACCGGGGTGGCAAATATCAGGGCCAGCAGGGGGTGACCCTGCCAAAGACCTAGCGCCTGCCGGCCTCAGTCATGAAAGGTGAGGCTCTGCAGGGTCAGAATAGTCTGAATCTTGCCGTCGCGCTCTTGCTCCATGCGCACCGGCATGAACTTCAGGGAGGGCGCCACCCAGATTCGCAGGCGCCGGGATGAGCCTTCCCGCGTTTGCAGATAGGTCTTAGTGAGTAGTGACCCCAGCACGGTTTCTGTAGTGCCCGTCTCCAGGAGCTCATAGCGATAGTGTTTGAGCGCGTTGCGATGTACCAGGGCATAGGTGCCGGGTTTCTCCGGGCCTTCCATGTCCCGCATGACCGCCGTCTGCAGAGTCATCCGGTCCAGGATGCCGGGCGCGAGATCGATGTCTGCCGTGATGCCCTTGTAGCTGCTGGTGGCGATGCCGCGTTCCCAGTCAAATATGACCTGGGTGCTGCGTTTTCCCTTGCGAGTGCCATCGTCAAACGTGTACATGAGCGGTACGATGCGACCGCCCTGGACGAGGAACTCGCTGCGCTCCACCGCGGGTTGTGGCTGCAGCAGCTTGGCAAGGCCGCGGGCTTCGGCGCGGGATTCGAAAACGTAACGTTCCAGCGCCCGCTCGAAACGCATGCTGAAGAGAGCCTCACCCGCGTCGATGTTGCGCAGTTGGACCCGATAGACAGCGTCATAGGTGGGCAGCTCCGGCCCGGCCAGGGCCGCGCTTGTGAGCCCCGCCAGCAACACAGTGGCCAGGACCTGCCTAAGGCTGTTCTTCACCTTGCACCACTAGCGGCTCCGTGAGCGGCTGGCCGTCGAGTTGCGGGATGTCCCGATTCATGGTTAGACGGCCCGCGGCAAACCAGCCGGCGGCCCGCGGGAGAATAATATGCTCGCCCGCCTGAACGCGGGCTGAAAGGCTCTCGGGCGTGTCATCCGCTCGGACCGGGATACGGTACTGAATGACTCGGGGTCCACCGTCGAGCTTCGCCGTCACGAAGTGGACGGTTGCGCCGTGGTGCGAGTCGCCAGCTTCAAGGACCCGTGCGTGAGTGCGCAAGCCGCGGAACCGCGGCAGCAGCGACGGATGGACGTTGAGCATGCGGCCGGCGAACCGGTTCACGCAGGCTTCGCCCAGAATGCGCATGAAACCAGCCAGCACGATCAAACCGGCGTTGTGGGCCTCGAGAGCATCGCCAAGCGCAGTATCGTAGGCAGAACGGTCGGGGAAATCAGCCGCGGCCAAGGTCACCGTTGCCACCCCGGCCCGCCGGGCGCGCTCCAGGCCATAGGCCTGCCCCTGATCGCTGACAACCAGGCACACCTGGCCGGGCCACCCCCCGCCCTTGGCGGCGTCCAACAGGGCCTGCAGGTTGCTGCCGAAGCCGGAAATCAGCACGGCGACGCGGCGCGGGTCGTATCCGCCACCGCTCATGGATGCAGCACGATGGGGCCGGCGTCGGCCGGGCGCACGTCGCCGATGACGACCGCCTCGCAGTCGGCCTCGGCCAGCACGCCCAGCCCCTGTTCCACATCCTCTGGATTAAGGGCCAGGACCATCCCCATGCCGCAGTTGAAAGTATTGGCGAAGGGCTCCATCGCCAGGCCCGCGGTGGTCTGCAGCCAGTCAAACACCGGGGCGCGGCGCCAACTGCTCAGGTTGACGTGAGCTGCCAACCCCGCCGGCACCATCCGCGGCACGTTTTCTACCAGCCCGCCGCCAGTGATATGGGCTGCACCCAGAATCTTTACCTCAGCCATCAGCTGCAGCAGCGGCTGCACGTAGATACAGGTGGGCGCGAGCAACGCATCCAGCACCTCGGCGTCCGGCGTGTCCCGCTCCAACAGCTTGCGAATCAAAGAGTAGCCATTGGAATGGGGTCCCGAGGCCGGTAGGCCCAGTAATGTGCTGCCCGCGCGTATGGCCCTGCCGTCAATGAGTTGGTCTTTTTCCACCACGCCGACGCAGAAGCCCGCCAGATCATAGTCGTCGCCATGGTAAATCCCGGGCATTTCCGCCGTCTCGCCGCCGATCAGCGCCATCCCGGCGATGCGACACCCGGCAGCGATGCCGGCGATCACTTGCTCGGCGCGGTCTACCTGCAGTTTCCCGCTGGCGTAATAGTCCAGAAAGAACAATGGCTCAGCGCCCTGGACGACCACGTCGTTGGCGCACATGGCGACCAGATCGATGCCGATACTGTCGTGTCGGTCATATTCGATCGCCAGGCGCAGCTTGGTGCCAACCCCATCCGTCCCGGCTACCAGGACCGGCTGGCGGTAACGATCCACGGGCAACTCGAACAGGCCACCGAAACCGCCCAGGGCACCCAGCGCGCCGCGGCGCGCGGTACTCGCCACGTGACCCTTGATGCGATCCACCAGTTGGTAGCCTGCCTCGATGTCGACTCCGGCATCTTTATAGGTCAGCGGCTTGTCTTGGCCCATGCTGTTGTCTCCAGTACCACATGACTGAAGCGGCAAGTCCTCGCTCCGGCGACGGTATAATAGTGGATTGGGGGCAATAACAGGATTGTTGCTGATGCAGGCATGGCTGAGACCGACGGGCCTCGCGCTGATTCTCGTTCTGGCGCTCGGTACCGACCTGCAGCCAGCGCACAGCGTCGAGCTTGATGACCTGTATCAGGTGGAGGTTGCGCTTGACCCGGAGGCGGAGAATCCACGTCAGGCCGGGTTCGAGCAGGCCATGAGTGAGATGCTGACGCGGTTGACGGGCCGGCAGGACGCGCCAGCCGATCCGGATCTGATGCCGTTGATCGAGGCCGCGGCGCGCTATGTGCAGCGCTGGGGCTTTTTGGAAGAGGAACTGTTGGCCGTCACCTTCGACGGCCAGGCCCTGGGGGCGGAGCTGGCTCGTCTGGACCAACCGGTATGGGGCAGCAACCGACCCCTGACGCTGGTGTGGCTGGCATTGGATTCCGGCGGCGGTGATCGGCGCCTGTTCACCGACAGGGAAGCGGAAGCGCTGGTGCAGGAAGATCCAGACGGGGAGTTACTTGCCGGCATTGTCAGCGAGCTGAAGGATACAGCGCGGCGCCGCGGTGTTCCGTTGTTATTCCCAGTGCTGGACGCCGAAGACCTGGCACTGGTCACCCCGGAGGACGTCTGGGACGGTTTCGCCAGCGGGGTGGAAGCCGCATCACAGCGCTATCAAGCGGATGCCATTCTGATTGGCCGGGCGCGGGCAGTCGGCGGCGTGCTGACCGCCCGCTGGCAATATATTGGCGCTGACGGGCGCCGCGAGCGGCGCAGCAGCATCGCCGAAGGCGCCGATTGGCTGGCAGATATCTACGCTACCCAGTATGCGGTGACGGGCAGCGCGTCGGTGGCCCGCCTGGCTATTCGCGACGTGCTTGGCTTTGACGACTACGCGCGCGTTTTGCGGCACTTGGAGGGTCTGTCTATCGTCGAGGCGGTGAGCGTCGAACAGCTGCGTGATGATCAGCTGATCGTGGCGCTCACAACCCGGGGTACGGCCGATGTGCTGGACCGCGCCCTGGCCCTGGGTAACGTGATTGGCCCCGTGTTAAGCCCCTCCGCCGCGCCCGTGGCCATGGGATTGGATCGCATGACCCCGCGCCAGTTCCGCGTGCTGCGCTGAGCAGCCATGAACCTGTCCTGGCTGCCCAACGCCATCTGCATCGTCCGCATCGTCCTGGTGGGCCCCATAGTCTGGGCGCTGCTCGAGGGTCGCTACCTGCTGGCGCTGTTGTTGATCGTTACGGCGGGATTATCCGACGGCGTGGACGGTTTTCTGGCGCGTTATTTTAATTGGCGCACACGACTGGGCAGCCTGCTGGATCCGACGGCGGACAAGCTGCTGCTGGTGAGCGTATTCGTGACCATGACCTACATCGGTCTGGTGCCGGTGTGGCTGGCAGTCATCGTGGTGCTGAGAGATCTGATCATCGTCGCGGGTGCGTCCGTGTATCAGTTCATCATCGCGCCGGTGGCTGGCGAACCCAGCGCGATCAGCAAGTTGAACACGACCTGCCAGCTGACCTTTATCTTCTTTACGCTGACCGCGGCTATCGTCAATTGGCCCCCGCCCATCTCGATTACGATCCTGGGGGCGGCGGTGTTCTTTACCAGCGTGGTGAGCGGTTTCGACTACGTGATTTCCTGGACCAAGCGGGCATGGTGGACGCGAACGACCGACGCGGCGTAGCGGAAAGCGGCCTGTTCTGGCTGGCGGCGACTGCCGTGGTCGGCGCGCTGCTCTATCTGCTGGCGCCCATCCTGACGCCGTTCGTCGCGTCGGCTCTGCTGGCCTATGTGGGCGACCCGCTGGTCGACCGGTTGCAGCGCCTGCGGCTGCCGCGAACGCTGGCCGTCGTGATCGTTTTTCTGCTGACCTTCGCCCTGCTGTCGTTGCTGGTGCTGTTGGTCCTGCCCCTGGTCAGGGTCCAAATCGGTGCGCTGGTGGAGCGGTTGCCGGATTACGCGGCCTGGGTGGAGGCCAACGTCCTGCCGAAGCTGTACGATCTCGCCGGCGCGGCCGGTTCCGAGGATGTCGGTCTGAGCGCCTTCCTGTCCGAGTACGGCAGCGTTGCCGGTAGCTGGGGCACCAAGGTCATGGCCTCCGTCTCCCGCTCGGGGTCGTCGCTCTTGGCGGGCGTCTTGACCCTTTTTCTCGTGCCCGTGTTGACCTTCTATTTACTGCGGGACTGGGACCGCATGGTGGCCGTGGTTGGTCTGCTGGTTCCCCGTGGGCGCCGTCCGGTGGTGTTCCGGTTGGCCAGCGAGTCGGATCAGGTGCTGGGTGGGTTCCTTCGCGGGCAGGTCCTGGTCATGCTGGGGCTCGCCACTATCTATTCGGCCGGTTTGGCTCTGCTGGGCCTGGATTTCGCTGTCGCCATCGGCGTCGTTGCCGGTCTGGTGAGTTTCGTGCCATATCTTGGGTTTATTGTGGGCATCGGCCTGGCGGGCTTGGCGGCCCTGGTGGAGGGCGGCAACCTTTTGTTACTGGCGGGTGTCATCGCCGTCTTCGCCGTTGGCCAGGCTGTCGAGGGTACCGTGTTGACGCCGCGCCTGGTGGGATCGCGCATCGGGTTGCATCCTGTGGTAGTCATTTTCGCTGTGCTGGCCGGCGGGCAGCTATTTGGCTTCTTCGGCATTCTGCTGGCGCTGCCCTGCGCCGCGGTGCTCAGTGTTCTGGCGCGTTTCGCGTTCAGCCACTATTTCCCCGATGAGCATCAGGACCTGGCCGCCAGGGACTAGCCCGTGAGTCAATTAGCGCTGCCTGTCAGTCTGCGCGATGGCGCCCTGTTCGAGACCTTCGTTTCTGCCAGCAACGAGCAGGCGGTCGCGACCTTGGCTGATCTGGCGCCCGCGGCGGGCGCCGCGCCACTATGGCTTTGGGGACCGCCGGGGTCCGGCAAGAGCCACCTGCTGCAGGCCACCTGTGCCCGGGCGACCGAGCGCGGTTGGCGGAGCATCTATCTCAGCGACGCGCCTGAGCCCGCGCGCCAGCCGGACATGCTCCTGGGGCTTGAGGGGATGGATATTGTGGCCCTGGATGACATCCAGGTGCTGGCGGGTGATACCGCCTGGGAGCGCCGCCTGTTTCATCTGTGTAACGAGTTGGCTGCCGGCGGCGGTCGGCTGTTGCTGGCGGCGAACGGCACGCCCTTGGCCCTGCCGTTCGGGTTGCCTGATCTTGCGTCGCGCCTGGCTGCCAGTCTGCAATTTCAGCTGCAGCCCCTGGATGAGTCCGGTCGGGTGGCCGCCCTTGCCCTGCACGCCCAGCGCCGCGGTCTGCAGCTTCCTGAGGGCGCAGCCTATTACCTGTTGCGCAGGGTCAGCCGCGACATGAGTTCCCTGTGTGATTGGCTCGCTACCCTTGATGCTGCGGCCTTGGCAGCCCAGCGGCGCCTGACCATACCCTTTATTCGTCAGGTGCTGCGGGCCAACGGCGGACAGCCGACTGGCGAATAGCCACGATGCAGAGCGAAATCAGCGCGGTTGCCGCCAGCAGCAACAGGCCCGGCAGCCAGCGCTGGGCGGGGCGGGCGACTGCTTCCATCAGGCCGAAGCCAACGTAGAAGATGCTCACGATGCTGGCAATGCGGTAGCTGCGGACCCGCCCCCGCCAGAGCCCTGGCGCGAGCACCGCCAGCGGTCCCAGGGCCAGTGCCAGCAGCACCACAAGCACAGTCCCAGATAGCTCCAGGGACACCACCATGCCGGTGCTGGCCAGGGCGATGAGGCTCAAGCAGACGAGAATCAGGACATCAACGCTCACGACCCAGCCAGACGGACCGCTAAGCGGGCGACTCGCTGCCCCAACGCCTGGGCCAGGCCTTTTTCTTCTTCACTCAGACCGGCAACGCCGGCGTGGGCAACGTGGCTGGCGCCGTAGGGTGTGCCACCGGACCGCGTGGTGTGCAGGGCTTCCTCGGTGTAGGGCAGTCCCACCCAGACCATGCCGTGATGAATGAGCGGCAAAGCCATGGTGAACAGGGTGGTTTCCTGGCCGCCGTGCATGCTGCTGGTGGACGTGAAGGTCGCGGCCGGCCGGTCGACCAGGGTACCGTCCAGCCACAGGGAGCTGGTGGAGTCCAGGAAATGCTTAAGCGGTGCCGCCATATTGCCGAATCGGGTCGGGCTCCCCAGGATGAGACCGGCGCAACGCCGCAGGTCATCCCGCTCCGCGTAAGGTGCGCCTGCGTCGGGCACCGCCGGAGCGGTCGCTTCGTGAGCTGCTGACACGGGCGGCACGGTGCGCACGTTCGCTTCCGCGCCGCCGGCTTCCACCCCGCGGGCGACCTGCCGGGCCAGTGCTGCGGTCGCCCCGTGGCGGGAGTAATACAGCACCAGGATCTCAATGGACATGGCGAAAGACCCTGGATTTTTCTATATAAATCATATGGCCAGAAGTGGCTTTTAAAGTTATGCTTCGTTTAAAGGACGTTGCATAGTAGCAGGAATGCCGGTCCGTCAGATGGCCTTGACGGCTGTTTCACTAGCTTGATAGCGTGTGCCAACCAGCCGCTAACCGATAACCATGATGCCGCGAATCCAAGTGCCGGGCTGGGCGTTGTTGCCGTTACTGTGCCTTGTGGCACTGCTGGGCTGTGCCGCCGCGCCCGTGCAGGAGATGAGTGACGCGCGCCAGGCCATTGCGGCCGCCGAAGAGGCGGGTGCTGCCGAGCACGCGCCCGACTCTCTCGCCGCCGCCCGAGAGGCTCTGGCGGCGGCGGAGCGCAACCTTCAGGCGCGCAGTTACGCCTCGGCGCGTACGCAGGCTATCAACGCCAAGACCAAAGCGGTAGAAGCCCTGAATGCCAGCCAGGCGAACGCCGATCCCTGAGGACGCCGAGGCCTTCGACACTGTGCGTTACCTGGTGGAAGGCCGGGTACAGGGGGTGTTCTTCCGCGCCAGCACGGCCGCCCGCGCGCGCGAGCTGGGACTGGCGGGCTGGGCCCGGAACTTGAGCGATGGCCGTGTGGAGGTGGTGGCGCGCGGCGACCCCCGGGCGCTCGCGGAGTTGGCCGACTGGCTCTGGCAAGGGCCGCCAGCGGCCCGGGTGACGGGGGTCACGGTCGGCCTCGCCAGCGAACAGCCGGCAGATGGTTTTGTCACGCGGTAGTTGTCGCAAGCCGATCTAAAGCCGGTACCACTTGGTGCGCAGCCGTTCAATGACTTTGTCGGCGTAGGAGCGGCGGCCGAGGCTGCCGTTGTAGCGACCCAGACCCCGCACCAGATCCTGGCGTTCAACGTCCAGGTAGTAGCGCAGAATGGTGCAGCCCATGCGCAGGTTGGTATTGAGGTGGAACAGATTGTCATCCGGCCGGCCAATTTCCTTCAGCCAGAAGGGCATGATCTGCATCAGGCCCTGGGCACCCACCCGGGAAATGGCAAAGCGGTCGAAGTTGCTTTCCACATCAATCACGGCCAGGACCAGTTCCGGCGCCAGGTTGACCCGGCTGGCCTCGTAGTGGACCCGCTTGAGGATATCCAGGCGCTCCTTGGGATCGGGGACCTGGCGCGTGAGGCGGTTGGACATATCGGTGAGCCAGACTTCCGCATCGAAGCGATCGGCGAAACTGTCGGCCTCGGCAACGGCGTCGATCAGCAACGCCCGCAGGCGCGGGTCGGGGCCCGAGCGGGCGTCGGAGGCCCAGCCGGTGCCGGTGATCAGCAGACCAAGCAGGGCGAGCGCCCTGCCGGCGATCAAAGTCCGGACCTTACCCGTTCGACGATGTCCTCTAACGCCACCCATTGCGTGTCCTCACTGCGGCGCGCCTTGTACTCTACCTGCCCCTGATCGAGGCCTTTCTCAGCGATAACAATCCGTTGCGGAAGTCCCAGTAGATCGGCATCGGCAAACTTGAAGCCGGGCCGCGCGTCGCGGTCATCCAGAAGCACTTCGACCCCGGCATCCAGAAGTGATTGATAAAGCTGCTCCGTGGCCTCCCGAACGCGTTGCGATTTGTCCAGCTTGATGGGGATCAGAACCACGCTGAACGGGGCGATGGCGGCCGGCCAGATAATGCCGCGCTCGTCATGGTTCTGCTCAATGGCTGCGGCGACCACGCGCGTCACGCCAATGCCATAGCAACCCATTTCCATCGCGACCTCGCGGCCGCTGCTGTCCAGCACCGAGGCCGCCATGCTCTGACTGTATTTGTTTCCCAGCTGAAAGATGTGACCGACTTCAATGCCCCGGGCAACGGACAGGGGGCCGCCTCCCCCAGGACTCGGGTCGCCCGGAACGGCGTTGCGCAGGTCGGCGATAGCGGGCGGGGGCAGGTCCCTACCCCAGTTCACGCCGCGATAGTGATGGTCGGCCTGATTCGCGCCGCATACGAAGTCCGCCAGCGCCGCGGCCGCATGGTCTGCCACCAGGGGTATGGTGACGTTCAAGGGCCCCACAAAGCCCGGTTCGACACCCACCGCTGCCTGCACTTCATCACCGCGCAGCATGCGCAGCGGCTGGGCGACCGCGGGCAGGCGTTCGGCTTTGATGCTGTTAAGGTCATGATCACCGCGCAGCAGTAAACCCACCGCCGGCGCTTCGGTGCCGGCCACCAGGAGCATTTTCAGACAGGCGCTGGCAGGCACGGACAGAAACTGGCTCAGTTCCTCGATGGTGCGCACCGCCGGGGTCTCCACCAGGGCCAGCGCCTCGCTGGCCACGGCCGGTTCCTGGCCCGCCGGTGTCGGGACCATCTCCAGATTCGCGGCAAAACCGTCGGCATCACAAAAGGCGATGGCGTCTTCTCCCGACTCCGCCAGCACGTGAAATTCCTCGGACCGGCTGCCGCCAATGGCACCGCTGTCCGCCTGCACGACCCGAAACGTTAATCCCAGGCGGGTAAAAATCCGCTCGTAGGCGGCCCGCATGATGTTGTAACCCTCCACCAGGGAGGCCTCGTCCAAGTGGAAGGAATAGGCATCCTTCATCGTGAACTCGCGCGCCCGCATCACGCCGAACCGGGGGCGGATTTCATCCCGGAACTTGGTCTGAATCTGATAGAAGTTGACCGGCAGCTGTTTGTAGCTCTTCAGCTCCCGGCGGGCGATGTCGGTAATCACTTCCTCGTGGGTGGGGCCCAGACAGAAATCCCTCTCGTGTCGGTCCGCAAAGCGCAGCAGCTCTGGTCCAAAATCGTCCCAGCGGCCGGATTCCCTCCACAGTTCTGCCGGTTGCACGCTGGGCATCACCAGCTCCAACGCTCCGGCCGCGTCCATTTCCTCACGAATGATGGTTTCCACCTTGTGCAGGACCCGCATGCCCACGGGCAGCCAGGAATAAAGACCAGATGCCAGACGTCGAACCAGGCCGGCCCGCAGCATGAGCTGGTGGCTGACCACCTCGGCGTCGGCCGGGTTGTCCTTGAGGGTATTGAGGGGTAGCCGCGTCAGTCGCATATGAGATGCCTCGGCAGGGGCACTGCATTCTAGCGGTGAGGCCGCACCCGGTGCCACAGTTGCTTGAGTTGGCACCGGGCTTTCGGTAGCGTAGGCGCGCCTCTCAGGCGGTCATTTGCAACCCTCCCTGTCGATCCCATGGCGCGCGCTCAGCATTCTTTCTTTCCAGCCGAAGGACTGCCGTTCCTGGGTGCTGTGGTTGTGGCGGCGCTGTTGGCCTGGCGGTTCGAGGTGTTTTGGGTGCTGCCGCCGCTGGCCATTGCGCTGGTGCTGCTGGTGCTGCTGTTCCGCGACCCTGATCGAACCATTCCAGCTGCGCCCCTGGCCGTGGTCAGCCCCGTGGATGGCAAAGTGATTGACATTGCCCCCACCGACAAGGGCATGTTGCGGCGCGAGGCACAGCGGCTGGTGATCCGGGTGAACAGTCTGGGTGCCTACACGGCCCGCAGCCCCATAGAGGGCAAAGTGCTCAGCCTGAAAGAGAACGCCGCCCTGGGCTCGCGGTTGCTGGGGGTAGGCGGGCTGTGGGTGCGTAACGATGCGGGCGACGACGTGGTGCTGGTGTTCCAGGGGCCTCGTTTCGTCGGACGACCCGCGGCCATGGTGGGCTACGGAGAACGGCTTGGTCAGGGGCAGCGGGCGGCCTACCTGCGCCTGGCGAGCTTTGCCGAGTTGTACCTGCCGCTGTCCGTCAAGCTGGCCGTGAAGCCGGGTGACACCGTGTTTGCGGGCAGCACCGTTCTGGCGGAGCTCGTGCACCAATAGTGTGGTGGCGCTGCGTTGCGCTCGGCCGCGGAATCCCGCAGCATGAGGCGCTTTAAGTCGCACCCCGTTTGGATCGCTATGACAGACGAGACGCAGCACCAGGCGCCGCGCCGCCGGGGCATCTACCTGCTGCCAAACCTGTTGACCACAGGGGGTTTGTTCGCGGGGTTCTACGGCATCGTCGCCGCTATCGACGGCAACTTTGAGCGCGCCGCGGTGGCGTTGTTTGTCGCCATGCTGTTGGACGGCATGGACGGCCGCGTGGCGCGCATGACCAGCACGGAAAGCGATTTCGGGAAGGAATTCGACAGTCTGGCGGATATGGTGTCCTTCGGCCTGGCGCCGGGCGTGATTATCTATCAATGGGGTGTGGCCCGGCTGTCCGAGTATGGCGCCGCCTGGGGACGGCTGGGCTGGCTGGCCGCCTTTCTGTTCTCCGTGGGGGCTGCGTTTCGCCTGGCGCGTTTCAACACGCGGCCGGCGGGCAAGGACCAGCGCTTCTTCGAGGGTCTGGCCAGTCCGTCGGCGGCGGCGCTGGTGGCTGCCATGGTTTGGTTGAGCACCCGCTACGATATCGTGGGGCTGACAGCGCTGGCGGCAGGCGTGTCGGTCACCGCCGCAGCCGGCCTGCTGATGATGTCCACCTTCAAGTACTACAGCTTCAAGGAGTTGAATCTCAGCGGTCGGGTTCGCTTTGCACAGCTTTTGATCATTCCGCTAACCCTGGTAGTCATCGCTCTGAATCCGCCCGTCGTGCTGTTTGGGCTGGCGTTGACCTACGCCGTCTCGGGGCCGGCGTTGTGGCTGTGGCGGCGTATTCGACGCGCCCGCCTGCGGGTGGCAGGCTGATGGACGCGCGGCGACTGGAATACCTGACGGGGCTGGGGGTGAGCGCCTGGGAACTGCGCAAACCGCCCGGGCACCCGGTCGGCGCCCCAACCCAACACGGGGAACTGGAGGGTGATCTTGAGCCATTACGCCAGCGCGTGGCTGAGTGCACCCGCTGCCCGTTGCACGCATCCCGGACCCAGACTGTCTTCGGTGTGGGCTCGGCAACGGCGCAACTGCTGATTATTGGCGAGGCGCCGGGCGCGGAAGAGGACCGACAGGGGGAGCCCTTCGTAGGTCGCGCGGGCCAGCTGCTCAACGCCATGTTGGCTGCCATCGGTTTGACTCGCGACGAAGTCTATATTGCCAACATCCTCAAGTGCCGGCCGCCGGGCAACCGGGACCCGAAGCCCGAGGAGGCCGAAGCATGCTCTGGGTTTCTGACCGCCCAGATCCGTGCCATCCGGCCGCGCTTGATCCTCGCCGTGGGGCGCATCGCCGCCCAGTGGTTGTTGCGCTCCGACGCGCCGCTGAGTAGGCTTCGCGGCCGCTTGCACCATTATGGTGCGGACCAAACACCGTTGCTGGTGACCTATCACCCTGCCTACCTGCTGCGCTCGCCGGCGCAGAAGAGCCGGGCCTGGGAAGATCTGTGCCAGGTCCGTCAGCTCTTGGATGACAACTCCTCATGAACGCTGCCGTGACTCCACTGGGCGCCATTCGCCCCATGACCAGCGCCGATCTCGCCGCCGTCGCAGCGGTGGAGCGGGACAGTTACCGCTATCCCTGGAGCGAGGGCATTTTCCGCGATTGCCTGCTGGCCGGCTACAGCAGTGTCGTGTTGGACGTGGAGGGCCAGGTGGTGGGTTACGGCATCATGTCCGTGGCAGCGGCCGAAGCCCACATTCTGAATTTGTGCGTGCACCCCAGCTATCAGCGGCGCGGCTACGGGCGGTCGCTGCTGCATGAGCTGTTAACTCGAGCCCGCGCTGCCGCGGTGAAGAAGGTTTTCCTTGAAGTGCGCCCCTCCAATTACCCGGCGCTGGCCTTGTATGCCGCCCAGGGTTTCAAGCGCATCGGCATTCGCCCAGGCTATTATCAAGCCGAGCAGGGCCGTGAAGACGCTGTGATTCTCGCTGCAGCGCTGCCTAAGCTTGTCTAACCCGATTACTGTCCCGCGTCCATGAGCGCGTATCTGCAACGCCGCACCTTTGCGATTATCTCCCACCCGGACGCCGGCAAGACCACGTTGACGGAGAAGTTGCTGCTGTTTGGCGGCGCCATCCAGATGGCGGGCACTGTTAAGGGGCGCAAGGCGCGTCGGAGCGCCACGTCCGACTGGATGCGTCTTGAGCAGCAGCGCGGCATCTCCGTGACCTCATCGGTCATGCAGTTCCCCTACGGTGATCGAGTCGTGAACTTGTTGGATACGCCCGGCCATGAGGATTTCTCGGAGGATACCTATCGAACGCTGTCGGCGGTGGACAGTGCGCTGATGGTCATCGACAACGCCAAAGGGGTCGAGGAGCGCACGGTGAAGCTGATGGAAGTGTGCCGCATGCGGGATACGCCCATCATGACCTTCATCAACAAGCTGGATCGAGACGGTCGGGAGGCGCTGGAACTCATTGACGAAATCGAACGGGTACTTGGCATCCGCTGCGCGCCCGTGACCTGGCCCATAGGCATGGGCCGGGATTTTCGCGGCGTCTATCACCTGTTGGAGGATCGCTTCTACCTCTACGAGCGGGGTACCGGTGAGCAGGCCAAAGCTGCACAGACCTTTGACGGGCTGGAGTCGAGCGTCTTGGATGATTCGTTGGGTTCGGCCGCGGCCCAGTTCCGCGAGGAGATCGAGTTAGTGCGCGGCGCCAGCGACGGCTTTTCACAGGATGAGTACCTGGCCGCGCAGCAGACTCCGGTATTTTTTGGCTCTGCGATTCAGAATTTTGGTGTACGGGAGTTGCTGGATGCCTTTGTCAAGTTTGCTCCGCCCCCCCAGCCCAGCCCTACCGCGAGCCGCAGGGTTGCGCCGGACGAGCCCGAGCTGACCGGTTTTGTGTTTAAGATCCAGGCCAACATGGACCCGGGGCACCGCGATCGAATTGCCTTTCTGCGGATCTGCTCGGGCAGCTACCACCCGGGCATGCGGCTGTTTAACGTGCGAGTAGGCAAAGAGCAGCGCATTGCCGACGCCATCACCTTTCTCGCCGCCGATCGTCAACATGCGGACGCCGCCTTCGCCGGGGACATCATCGGCCTGCATAACCACGGCACCATCAATATCGGCGACACATTTACCCAAGGAGAGGGGCTGCATTTTACGGGCATCCCGAACTTTGCCCCGGAGCTGTTCCGGCGCGTGGTGCTTAAAGATCCGCTGCGGCTCAAGGCGCTACAGAAAGGGCTGCTGCAGCTATGCGAGGAGGGTGCTACGCAGCTGTTCAGACCGCTGGCCAACAACAATCTGATCGTGGGCGCAGTGGGTCCGCTGCAGTTTGACGTGGTGGCCTTTCGTCTGGCGGATGAGTATGGGGTTGAGTGCGCCTTCGAGCCCGTGAAGGTTGCCACGGCCCGCTGGGTGCACGCTGAGGATCCGCAGCGACTGGCGGAGTTCCGCCGCAAGGCCAACGACAATCTGGCCCTGGATCACTCGGAACAGCTTGTTTATATCGCGCCCACCCAGGTGAATCTCAGCCTGACCGAGGAGCGCTGGCCGGAGATCGAGTTCCGGGCGACCCGGGAGCACGCTCTTGGTTGAGCGAGCGGTGGCGCGCCGGTCCGTGTGGTCCTGGGCGTTGTATGACTGGGCCAACTCGGCGTTTGCCACCACCGTAATCGCCGGGTTCTTCCCGGTCTTTTTCAGGGAATACTGGAGCGAGGGTGCCGAAGCGACCGTGACCACCTTCCGGCTTGGCATGACCAACGGTCTGGCCAGCCTGTTGGTGGCCCTGGCAGCACCCGTTGTAGGCGCTATCGCCGATGGTTGGGGTGCCCGCAAACGACTGCTGCTGGCCTTTGCCGGACTCGGCATCGTGATGACCGGCGGGCTGTATTTCGTGCAGCAGGGTCAGTGGCCCCTGGCAGCCCTATTGTACGTGATGGCCTGGGCCGGGTTCGCCGGCAGTAACGTGTTTTATGACGCGCTCTTAGTGCAGATAGCACCCGACAGCGATCTCGACCGCATATCGAGTCTGGGTTTTGCGCTGGGGTACCTGGGCGGCGGGCTGTTGTTCGCGGTTAACGTGCTGATGACGCTGAATCCGACCTGGTTCGGCTTGCCCGACGCCGCGGTCGCGGTGCGGCTGTCGTTCATTTCCGTAGCCGTGTGGTGGGGGGTCTTCACGCTGCCACTGCTGCTGTTTGTGCACGATGAACGTCGTGCCGAGCGGTCTTTTTTCCAGGCAGTGGAGGTTGGGATCGGGCAGCTGCTGGCCACCTTCCGCCAGGTGCGTCGCCTGAAACCGCTGGCGCTGTTCTTGATTGCCTACTTCTTCTACATCGACGGCGTCAACACCATAGTCAAGATGGCCCTGGATTTCGGGATGTCCCTGGGATTTCAGTCCAGTGACCTGATTGCGGCGCTTCTACTGGTGCAGTTCGTCGGTTTTCCCGCCGCGTTGGGTTTCGGTCGACTGGCTCGCTGGATTGGTCCCAAGTGGGGCGTCATGATCGGGCTCGGGGGCTATGTGCTGGCGACGGTCTGGGCGGCGACCATCGACAGCGTGGCAGGTTTCTATGGGATTGCCGTGTTGGTGGGCTTGGTGCAGGGGGGTGTGCAGGCCTTGAGTCGCTCACTGTACGCGCGCATGGTCCCCACCGGGCAGGCTGCTGAGTTCTTTGGCTTCTACAACATGCTGGGCCGTTTCGCTGCCGTGCTGGGCCCGTTTCTGGTCGGCTGGACGGCCCTGTTAACGGGCAATCCCCGAGCCTCGATCTTGTCTGTGCTGGTGTTGTTTCTGGTCGGTGGCGTACTGTTGCTCAAGGTTCCGGTGGCAAAGCGGCATCTGGAGCTTGAGTTCAGCGCGGATCGGGCCTGAAGTCTCGTATCAACCGTCCCAGGTCGCTGAGCTTATCGGGTCCAGCACCAGGCTCGTAGCGGAGCTGCAGATATTCCTCGGTGATCGCGCCAATGGTTGCCGCCAGGTCAGGGCGCGCGCGGCTGGCGCGATCGGCGAATGCGCGTGGCGCTTCGTGGCGGCTGCGGATCAACTGCAGTCTCGCCAGGCGACGGCAGAACGTCAGATACAGGCGCTGGGCTTTGTCGGGTCGCGTTCGGCGGCCGAAAGTCCAGGTCAGGTATGCCGTCAGTGCGATCAAGAGCAGCGCCGTGACCGCTGCGGCCAGGGCCAGCAGCGTTTGCCAGCCGGGGTTTTGGAAACCCATTCTCTGCATGAGGGTGCGCTGCAGTCCGGGCCCGTAGCCGAGCACCCAGTCATTCCAATAGGTGTTGGCGGCATCCCAGAGCAGGTAGGCGTTTCGCAGCCAGGGCAGCCGCGCGAGAGTGCGGCCCGGGACCGGTTCGTCTGCGCGCATGGCGCGCGACAGTCCTGCCGCAATGCGCTCTGGAGCAACTGCTCCGGTAGGATCGATTCGGACCCAGCCCTCACCGGCTAGCCAGACCTCGCTCCAGGCGTGGGCGTCGGATTGCCGGATGATGAAATACTCGCCCAGGGGATTGAGTTCACCGCCCTGGTACCCGGTGACTACCCGGGCAGGAATACCGGCGGCGCGCATCATGACCGTGAAGGCTGAGGCGAAGTGCTCGCAGAAGCCCTCGCGGGTTTCGAACACAAATTCATCCGCAGGATTCGCGTCGAGAGGGGGCGGCGTCAGAGTGTAATAAAACTCGTTGCTGCGAAAATAGTTCAGCGCGTTGGCAATGATCGCCGTGGGCTCGGGATCCGCTGTCCGCCAACCCCTCGCCAATGCCCGGGTACGGGGATTGCTGCCCTCCGGTAGCTGCAGATAGCCCTCCCGCATTTTCAGGGGCAAGTCGTCTAAGGCGCGAAATTCGGTATGTGACACGACCTCATAGTCGATCCGGGAACGAACCGCACCGCGGCGCCGGCTGCGCATCAACTGATAACGGCCGTCCATGTAGATATCGCGGTCGTCGGACCACAGGCGGGGCATGTCGAGGGCGACCAGCCAGCGCCGGCCGGTAGGTTCCAGCATGACGCGATAGCGGGTAGCGTCGCCTGCATGCTGCAGCGTGTCCTGAATCTGGGGTCGATATTGAGGTCCGCTGTTGGACCAGGTGCGGCCGTTGAAGGCGCCCAGCACCGGTCCTCGCCAGTAGAGCTGGGAAGCAGGCGGCGGCCTGCCAGCAAAATCGACCCGGAAGGCCACGGCATCGGACAGGCCAAGCTCAGTGATGTCACCCGGGCTCATTTCGCTGTCCAGACCGGTGCGCCCGGAAGTCCCGCTGGAGGGGATCGACCACAACGGCCCGGGTAGTCGTGGAAACAACAGGAATAACGCCACCATGATGGGCAGGGCCTGGAGCAGCAGCCGGCCTGCCAGGCGCCCGGTCTGCCGCGCATCCAAAAGGGGTCCCCGCCGGCTCAGTTGCAGGAAGCCGACCGTGGCTGCCCACACCACGGAGATCAGGTACAGCATAGAGAGCAGCCCCTGGGTGGCCAAAAGGCCAGCAAACACCAGGAAATAGGCGATCATCATCAACACCAGCTGGTCCCGGCGATGGCGGGTTTCGAGAAACTTCAAGGCCACCATGACGATCAGCAAGGCGCTGCCCGCTTCCAGCCCGTTGATGGTCCGGTAGGTGACGAACACGGCACTGAAGGCCAGAAAGGCCAGCGCGGCTCGCCACCATGTCCTGGGCAGCGGCCAACCCCACTCGGCTGCGGCCAGCCGCCAGACAATGCAGACGCCCAGCAGCACAATGACCCACAGGGGGATGTGCTGGAAATGGGGCAGGGTGGCCAGTATCAGGACACCAGCTGTCCACAGCAGCCGGGCCAGGTGTTGCTCCGGGCTAGCGGTCGGCGCCGTCATCGAACAAAGCCAGGGCTTTCAAGCAGGCGTGCAGGTGGCCCGATCCCGCGCCGATGTTGACCACCGCGTTGGGTAAGCGCAGGCCGAAAGAGTGACCGGCGCGGTTCAGGTCAAGACACCAGCGGGTCAGCTGGGATAAACGCGCTTCCGTGTCCAGTTCAGGCAGGCTGCCCCAGTCAAGCCAGCGAACGCTGTCCGCGGTGCCCGAGAACTGTTTCACGAGCAGCTCTTCAGTGCGGGCGTAGGCCTTCCAGGCGACTCGTCCAGTTGAATCGCCTGGCACGAAGCTGCGCAATCCGGTGAAGCTGCTGTCGCCGCGCCCCGAGCGATGGCCGTCACCCTCGTCCTCGCTGGTGAATGGCAAGCTGCGACCTGCCGGCGCAGGCCGAGGGTATACCAGACACGTGGCGGGCATGTGCAGCCAGCTCCAGCAGCGAAACAAATTCCCCGGATAACGGCTGGTTGCCGAAAAACGCGGCAATTTCAGCACCCCTCGTTCGGTTGTGGGGATTGCCAGGCTCAGGCGCGCGGTCGCACCTGGCGCGAGGTCCGTCGTCTCGCTGTCGTACTCGCCGCGGGAGAGAAACAGTTCATAGCGTTGGCCACCATGCGGGTTTACCAGCGCCATGGTGAATACGGCGAGCTCCCCGACGAACACCGGCGGCGCACCCACGAAACGCAACTCGGCGCCTTCCAGATTGCGATGGCAGTGATGCATGGCGACCAGACCCAGGCCCACCAGCAGGAAAGTGAGCGCGAATCCCATGCTGTTGGCGTAGTTCATTGATCCCAGCAGCATGGCGAAGACCAAGAAGCCGTAGCCGATGCCCAACGCTGAGGGGAGGATGTAGACGCGACGCCTGCGCAGCGCAACCGGGTTTGGGTCGTCGCCCTGGCGGCGATGGGCCCAGCGACCGGCCCGTTGACGAACCCGCTGCGCAAGAGCGGCTAGCATGGATCAGGGGATACCGACGGCGTCCAGGATCAGCTGACCGAAATCGGCGGAGCTCTGCTCCTGACTCTGGGCGAACTCCAGCCGGTGGGCAACCACGCTCGGCAGCACGGCCTGGACATCATCCGGATGGACGCCCTGGTGACCGTGCATGAGGGCGAAAGCCTGGGCACAGCGCAGCAGCGCAATAGCACCGCGGGGCGAAAGACCCATGGTGAAATGTCCCGAGTTGCGGGTGTAGTCCACCAGCGCTTGGACGTAATCCAGCAGCGGCTCGGAGACGTGGAGTGTGGGCACCGTGGCCTGAATACGCTCCAGTTCCTCGACAGTAATGACCGAATCCAGCGTGTCGATCATCACCCGCCGATCGCCGCTTCGCAGCAGCTCCCGTTCGTCGGCGGCGCTGGGATAGCCCAGGCTGACCTGAAGCAGGAAGCGATCCAGCTGTGATTCAGGCAGAGGAAAGGTGCCGATCTGGTCCGCCGGGTTACGTGTCGCCACGACGAAGAAGGGCGCCGGCAGGGGATGGGTCCGGCCGTCTGTGGTGACCTGGCGTTCCTCCATGGCCTCGAGCAGCGCGCTCTGGGCTTTCGGGGTCGCGCGGTTGACCTCGTCAGCCAGGACCAGCTGGGCAAAGATGGGGCCGCGGTGAAATTCGAACTGATCGCTGTCGCGACGGTAAACGGACACGCCGATGATGTCGGCGGGCAGCAGGTCGCTGGTGAACTGGATGCGCTGATAGCTTAAGCCCAGGACCTTGGCCAGCGCCTGGGCCAGCGTGGTTTTGCCCACGCCCGGAAAGTCCTCGATGAGCAAATGGCCGCCGGCAAGGATGCAGGCCAGAGCGAGGCGGGCCTGCTCCTGCTTGCCCACGACGATGCTGCTCAGGGCGTCAACGACCTGATCGGTCAGCCGAGCCAGATCCGAATGCGGCGCCTCGCGCCGTCTCCAGCGGGCTTTGCCAGTTCGCGCTTGCATGCCTTGGCTCATGGGTGGGCTCAACCTAGGGGGGAAACCGGCGCGGATCCATCCGCAGTCCCCGCCGATAGTGGCGCAAATGGCGCGAATGCGCACGCGTACCGGGGGTGAAACGTGAACTGAGTCGCCAATCCAATCCTATTCCAGATCCGCAAGGCGTTGGAGCTGTTCCCCGATACGGTCCAGGCTCTGTTGCAAGTCTTTCACCCGGGCATGCTCTTTCGCCACGATCTCTGCCGGCGCGTTGGTGCGGAACTGCTGATTGGCGAGCTTGGTCTGGCTCTTGTCCAGGTCCTTCTGCAAGCGCTGCTTCACTTTGCTCAGACGTTCCCGTTCAGCGGCCAGGTCGATCACTCCGGCCAGCGGCACCAGAATTCTCATCTCGCCCAACAAGGCCGTGGCTGCGCCCTGGGGCACGTCGCTTCCCTTGTCCAGAAACGTCACGCTGTCCAGCCGCGCCAGGCGGGTCACGTAGGTTTGATAGTCGCGCAGTCGACGACGATCAGTCTCGCTCGCGTCTGCAAGCTCGGCTGCGAGGCTCTGGCCCGGATTAATATCCATTTCTCCGCGAATCTGCCGGATACCTACTACGAACCCCTGCACCCACTGGATTTCTGCGAGGGCTTCAGGATCTTCGGACAGATCGTCTGTGCCCGGCATCGGCCGCAGCATGATGGTCTCGTCGGTCAGCCCCAGGCGAGGCGCCAGGCGCAGCCACAACTCTTCCGTGATGAACGGCATCAGTGGATGTAACAGGCGCAGCAGCTTATCCAGGGTCTCGGCCAGCGTGCGTCGGGTGCCCCGCCGTAAGGCCGCAGGCGTCTCTGGATCGCTCAAGATTGGCTTGGTGAGCTCCAGATACCAGTCGCAGAACTCGTGCCACGTGAATTCGTAGAGCGCCTGGGCGACGAGATCAAGGCGGTAGATCTGAAAGTTGTCATGCACTTGCTCAATGGCGTGACGCAGCCGTGCCTTGATCCAGCGGTCGGCCATCGAAAGCTGCTCGTCGCCAGCGTCCAGGTGCTCCGTGTTGGTGAGCACAAACCCGGTGGCATTCCAAAGTTTGTTGCAGAAGTTGCGGTAGCCTTCAACCCGGCTCAGGTCAAAGCGGATGTCCCGGCCGGTGGTGGCCAGCGCGGCGAAGGTAAAGCGCAGCGCGTCGGTGCCGTACTCTGGAATACCCGCGGGAAACTGGCGCCGGGTGGCGGCCTCGATTTTGTCCTTGAGGTGGGGCTGCATCATGCCCTCGGTGCGCTTGGCCAACAGCGTATCCAGATCCACGCCGTCGATAATGTCCGTGGGATCCAACACGTTGCCCTTTGATTTGGACATCTTCTGGCCATCGTGATCGCGCACCAGACCGTGGATATAAACCTCGCGAAACGGCACGTCGCCCATGAATTTCAGCCCCATCATGATCATCCGGGCGACCCAGAAGAAGATGATGTCGAAGCCGGTGACCAGCACCGACGTGGGGTAGAACTTGGCCAGTTCCTTGGTTTGCTCTGGCCAGCCCATGGTAGAGAACGGCCACAGGGCGGAAGAAAACCAGGTGTCCAACACGTCCTCGTCCCGGCGCAAGGGCAGATCCGCGGCCAGCCCATGCTTGGCACGGACCTCGTCTTCGTCGCGCGCCACATAGACGTTGCCCTGGCGGTCGTACCAGGCCGGGATCCGGTGTCCCCACCACAGCTGTCGGCTGATGCACCAGTCCTGGATGTTGTGCATCCAGTCAAAATAGGTTTTGGCCCAGTTCTCAGGCACAAAGCGCACGCGGCCCGTTTCGACGGCCTCAATGGCCGGCCGCGCCAGAATTTGGGCCTTCACATACCATTGATCAGTGAGAAGCGGCTCCAGCACCTCGCCGCTGCGGTCACCGCGGGGCACCATCAGCCGATGGTCGTCGATGCCGTCCAACAGCCCGAGCTGCTCAAGGTCAGCCACGATGCGCTGGCGGGCGTCGAATCGATCCAGGCCCTGGTAGGGGCGGGGGGCGTTCTCGTTCAGGCGCGCGTCCTGGTCAAAGATATTGACCAACGGGAGCCCATGGCGTGTGCCGATCTCATAGTCGTTGAAATCATGAGCCGGCGTAATTTTTACGCAGCCGGTGCCGAACTCCGGGTCGACGTAGTCGTCCGCGATGATGGGAATGCTGCGGCCGGTCAGGGGCAGTTCAACCATGGCACCCACCAGGTGCTGGTAACGTTCGTCCTCCGGGTGCACGGCCACGGCGGTATCGCCCAGCATGGTCTCGGGCCGGGTGGTGGCAACCACCAGATAACCATCGCCGTTGACCAGCGGATAACGAAAACGCCACAGGTTGCCGGCTTCCTCGGCGGCGAGTACCTCCAGATCGGATAGTGCGGTGTGCAGAACAGGGTCCCAGTTGACCAACCGCTTGCCACGATAGATCAGGCCCTCGTCGTACAGTTGCACGAAAACTTCGCGCACCGCGGCCGACAGGCCCGGATCCATGGTAAAGCGTTCCCGGGACCAGTCCACCGATGCCCCCAGCCGTCGCAGCTGCTTGGAGATCTGATTGCCCGAGTGCTCCTTCCAGTCCCAGACTCGAGCTACGAACGCGTCCCGGCCCAGGTCGTGACGGGTCTTGCCCTCCCCATTCAACAGCCGCTCCACGACCATCTGGGTGGCGATACCGGCGTGGTCGGTGCCGGGCTGCCAGAGGGTGTCGTTGCCCCGCATGCGGTGGTAGCGGGTGAGGGCGTCCATGATCGTGTCCTGGAAGGCGTGCCCCATGTGCAGCGTGCCGGTGACGTTGGGCGGCGGAATCACAATGCAGTAGGGCGCCCCGCTGCCCGAAGGGGCGAAGTAGTTGAGCTTCTCCCAGCGCTGATAGTGGCGTCGTTCAAGAGCGGCGGGTTGATAAGTCTTGTTCATCGGCGTCCTGGCCGTGATGACCCGGCGGATTCTAGCAGGATCGTTGGTCAGTACCGCGCGCCCGCAGTTTGGGCTCAGCCGTCTTCGTCGCGGCCGAAGTGTTTGCGCAGCACGCCGTCTACCAGCTCAGGCAGTTCCTGTCGCAGTCGCGCTGCGACCTGCTCGAATAGCGCAGATTCTATTTCTGTCAGCGCGTTTCGAAGCAGATGCTCCGTGAGCGCGAAAGTACTGGCGGCCAGCTCCGTCTGGAGCTCGGCAATCAGCGTCTCCAGGTCATCGGGGAGGCCGCGGGGCCGGTCGGGCGTAACGGTCTCGACCGTGTCGGTCAATATCGGGATGCGGTCAGCTGTGGGATCGTCGTCCTGCATGCCGGCGCTACAAATTGTGGGTTCGCAGTTCGTAGCCGCGTTCCCGATAGAAACGAAACCGTTCCCGGCCCTGGCTACGCCGCTGCTGGTCGCTGTCCACCACCTCCGCCACCCGCCGATAACGGCTGAAGAACTCGGGCACGTCAACGGCTAGATTGATCATCACATCCCAGGCTGCCTCCGGCGGCTCCTGATCGTGGCCGATCACCACAGGCTCAACAACATTCCCGGGGGGGGCCGGCAGGCGGCGGTGGGGGATGAAGCTGCCGGCACGAAAGGTCCACAACGTCTCGTCCAGTTGCTCCGCCATCAGCGCCGACTCCGCATTGAGGAAAATGCGGTGGTTCTGCTGCAGTGCTTTGTCCGTCAATCGACAGGCGAAGCGCAATCGCTCTTGCGGGGACGTTCCGCTGAGGATGTAGAAATCGACCTGCGTCACGACCTCAGCCGGCATCCAGCAGAAGATCGGTGAGCAGCGGCACCGGCCGACCGGTCGCACCCTTGTCTTTACCCTGTTTCCATGCCGTGCCCGCGATGTCCAAGTGGGCCCAGCGGACCTTCGTCGTGAATTTGCCCAGGAATGCCGCGGCGATACTCGCCCCGCCCCAGCGCCCCCCTACATTGGCAAAGTCCGCGAAGTTGCTTTTCAGGGTTTCCGCGTAGTCGTCAGTGACGGGTAGTCGCCAGACGGGGTCCAAGGCCCGCTCGCCGGCAGCGGCGATCTCCTGGGCCAGGGCGTCGTCGGGTGTAAAAAGCCCGGTGAAGTGAGGGCCGAGCGCCACCACACAGGCGCCCGTCAGGGTGGCCACGTCGATCACCAGGCGTGGTTTGAAGCGCTCGGCATAGGTGAGCGCATCGCACAGGATCAGACGCCCCTCCGCATCCGTGTTGAGGATCTCCACGGTCTTGCCGGAGCTGGTTTTGATGATGTCTCCGGGTCGAGTGGCCGTACCGGAGGGCATGTTCTCGCAGGCTGGCACAACCGCTACCGCGTTGAGCTTGGGCTGGATCTCGCCGACCGCCAGCATGGTGCCCAGCACGCCGGCCGCGCCGCACATATCGAACTTCATCTCGTCCATTTCCGGCGGGGGTTTCAGTGAAATGCCGCCTGTGTCAAAGGTGACACCCTTGCCGACCAGCGCAACCGGCGCCTCCTTCGCCGCAGCGCCGCGATAGCGCAACACGATCAGGCGAGCAGGTTCCGTGGCACCGGCAGTGACGGAAAGCAGCGCCCCCATGCCGTAGCGTTTCATCTCCCGCTCGGTCAGGACGGTGGCTTCCATATTAGGGCAGCGCTTGGCGATGGCGCGGGCGTGGCGCGCCATGTGGGAGGGCGTGCACACGTTGGCTGGCCGGTTGCCCAGGTCCCGGGCCAGAGCCACGCCGTTGGCGATCGCCTGACCGTGAGCGACGGCGGGCCGCGCGGCATTGACGTCCTTGCGGCTGCTGAGACCGATGCCTACCCGGTTCAGGCGCGGTTTCTTGTTGACCCCGCTTTTCAGTTCGTCGAAGCGGTAGCAGGCGCCGCGAAAGTCTTCCACAGCAATTCGGGTGGCGTAGTAGGGGGATAGGTCCAGCACGCCGTCCCGGGCTAGAAAGCTGACCGCATCCTTCAACTCGCCGGCGGCCAGGATCGTTGCCGCGGCCTGCAGGGCGCGGCGGTATTGCTTGGCGCCGAATTCTGACGCCTTGCCGCAGCCCACCAGGAGCGCGCGTTCCGCCGCGACGCCGGAGGGATTAGGCACCAGGAGCGCGCTGCCCAGCTTGCTCCGGGCGTCGCCGGTCTTAATCAGACGCGCGAGCAGCCCGCCGGCTGCCGCGTCGAATTCCCGGGCTGTGCCCGTCAGCCGGCGGCCTTCGAAAAGGGGGATGACGGCGCAGCTGCTACGTTGTCGCGCAGGCGCTCCGGCGGTCAGCGGAAAGTCCATACCGAATCCTCAAACTTTGGCAAATGGCTTCTCAAGCCGGCCCGAGCACGCAGGGCAGTGGGTCGCCGCCGCGGCTGCTGTATCATGGTTTGAGCGCCCCGGGAAATGCGGCGTAGTGTACTTGATTTCTTGGTAACCGGGCGAAAGGCGACTGAGGCTGCATGTTCAACGTTATCAGCCGGTACGTGTTCCGTGAGGTGTTCACCGCCTGGCTGGTGGTCACCTTAATACTGCTGTTCATCCTGCTGACCAACCAGTTTGCTCAGGTGCTGGGGGATGCAGCAGCCAACCGGCTGCCGCGTGAAGCAGTATTCATGGTGCTGGGATTGACCACCGTCCAGTTTCTCAACGTCCTGGCGCCCATTGGATTGTTCCTGGGCATTCTGCTTGCTCTGGCCCGGTTCAACCGGGACTGCGAGATGCCGGCACTGATGGCTTGCGGCATCGGACCGGGACGACTGCTCAGGCCGCTGGCCTGGCTGACGCTGCCGCTGAGTGTCGGCCTGTGCTGGCTCTCGCTGGTGGAATCCCCCGCCGCTGCGCGTCAGGTGCTGGCCGTCAAACAGGCCGCCAAAGCTCAGCTCCAGCTGGGAGTTTTGGAGTCCGGTCGGTTCGCCTCCCCCGATGGCGGTGACACGGTGATTTATGCTCAGGGGGTTGATGAGGCGGCGGGCACCATTCGCGACGTGTTTATTCAGCGCCGCGCCGGGGATCGCGTGGCCGTGATTCTCGCCGCCCGCGGCGAACGTTTGCGCGACGAGGCGCAGGGCACCGAGACCTTCGTGCTCTACGATGGCCGTCGCTACGAGGGTATTCCAGGACAGCGGAACTTTCGCATTATGGAGTTTGCCGAGCACGGCATTCCCTTCAATCTGGGGGAAGAGGAGCCTGATGAGGCGGGGCTGGAGGCTCTGCCCACCCAGGCGCTTCTGGGCGAATCTGCCCTGGACATGCGCGCCGAGCTGCAGTGGCGACTGGCGGCGCCCATCTCCGCGCTGGTGCTGATGCTGCTGGCAGTGCCTTTGAGCCGTTCCCAGCCCCGCCAGGGCCGCTATGCGCGGTTAGCCATAGGCGTTCTGGTATACCTGCTCTACAGCAATCTTCTGGCGGTGGCCCGGGTCTGGATGGAGGGTGGCGTCGTGCCGGACTGGCTGGGTTTGTGGTGGGTGCACGCGCTGATGGCCGGCGCGGGTGTCATCTTGCTGATGCGCCAGGCCGGTACCTGGCAGCGCAGCCGTCATGGTGCACCCGAGGTGGCGGCGGCATGAATCTCCTGGACCGCTACATCGTACGCAGCGTTCTGGCCGCCGTGATGGTGGTGTTGCTGGTCCTGCTGAGCCTGCGCACATTTATCGAGTTCGTCGGCCAGCTCGACGATGTGGGCGGCGATTACACTCTTTGGAAAGCAGCGGCGTTTGTCGCCCTGCGCACGCCCCGCGCCATTTTCGAAATGCTGCCGGCGGCGGCGCTGCTGGGCGCGCTGCTGGGCCTGGGGAGTCTGGCAACCCACAGCGAGCTGGTGGTCATGCGGGCCAGCGGCGTATCCCGGCTGCGGCTGTTGCGGTCGGCGGGTTTGGCGGGCTGCCTGCTCCTGGTTGTGATGGCGTTGCTGGGTGAGTCCATCGCGCCGTCCGCGGGGCAGTACGCGCGTCAGCTGCGGGCGGCGGCCTTGCATCAGGACCTGACCATCGCGACCGGCACAAATGTCTGGCTCAGGCAGGGACCGGTGATCGTCAACCTGCGTCAGCTCAGCGACGATTTCTCCTTCGGCGGCGTGGCGCTGTTCCGGTTGGGTAAGGAGCAGCGGCTGATGAATCTGGGTAGAGCAGAATCAGCCAATATTGATCAGGACGAACGTTGGGTCCTGGACAATTATGCTGTCACCCGCTTCGACGCAGAGGGGGTGAGTGCCGACACCGTGCGCCGGGCCGTGACGTCCTACGAGATCAGCCCTGACCTGCTGGGTCTGTCCGTGGTCCGGCCGGATCTGCTGGATACACCCACGTTATGGCGCTATATCGATCATCTGCAGAGCAACGATCTGGATGCCAGTCGCTATCGGGTGGCGTTCTGGTCGCGGATCGCGAACGTGTTCTCCGTGGTGGTCATGACGGTGCTGGCGTTGCCGTTCGTTTTTGGGTCCCTCAGAGCGGCGGGTGCCGGCGCCCGGCTCCTGGTCGGCGTGCTGATCGGTCTGGGATATTTTCTCGCCACACGCACCCTGGTCAGCAGCGGCCAGGTGTTCGATCTGAATCCAGTGCTGGTGGCGTGGTTGCCCACCGTCACTCTGCTGCTCGTCACCAGCTACGCGGTGTCACGGATCCGTTAGCCCTTTGGTATGAGCCGGGTGCGGGTATCGGCGATGCGTTCCTGAAGAGTGCGTTTGTCGCGATCGATCCAGGCCCACCACA
The DNA here is from genome assembly GCA_041556855.1 of Gammaproteobacteria bacterium. GTDB lineage: Bacteria > Pseudomonadota > Gammaproteobacteria > Steroidobacterales > JBFFHS01 > JBFFHS01. The sequence goes on along the minus strand of JBFFHS010000007.1, from coordinate 7,173 downwards.
GGCCCAGCAGGCCTGGCAGCAGCACCAGCCAGCTGGCGGCGTAGTGCTTGAGGGCCGCGGGCCAGTCCAGCGGGGTGCCGTCGCTGCGCTCCAGCCGCAGTCGCCAGGCGCGCATGCCCAATGTCTGGCCACCGTGGGTCCAGCTCCACCCAAACAGCAGCAGCAGCACGCCGAGGAGGCTGGCCGGGAACCACAGGCTGCCGGCGGCGACCTCGTTGCCCAGGGCGAGCACCACTGCGAGCGTGAACACCATGATCAGGCCCAGCCCCAGCAAGCCGTCGTAGATCATGGCCATCAGCCTGCGGCCAACGCCGGGGCTCACCGCCGGCGGCGCCGGCTCAGTGGCGGCGACGGTCACTGCGCAGGCGTTTGGCGGTCATGGGATCCCGCGTATTGGGGATGACCTGTAGAAAGACCGGTGCCAGCACCATGCCGGCCAGGCCCACGGCGAACGGGATTGGCGTGAGCCACAGAAAAGACAGCAACAGGCCGCCGCCCAAAGCAATCCCCTGCAGCCAGTTGCGCCGCAAGCGCGCCGGCCAGCGCAGCCGGATGCAACCGCCGCAGTGCCGGCAGCGGACCTCTGGGGTGAGGCCGGCCGCCACTTTCTCAAAAGCGCCGATGGTGGGCGCCGCGCAGATCGGGCAGTCGCTAATTATCAACCGGGGTGGTCCCTTTGGGGCCATCAGGGAACCTTAGCACAGGACCTCGCGCAGACCGCGGCGGCCCCGGGGGAGGCCGGCCCGTGAACGAATGGATCGTGGTTCGCCTTATTGTTAGACCGGGCAGGCCGCTCCATAGATGGGATCGAATGAAGCTGGCAGAATATAACCACTAACGCGGGGGGTTGGCTCTGGACGTCCACGTGTTCACCATACCGCTTCGCGTTAGCGCGACTCAGCAAAAGCGCCTGGCGCGGCTGTTGAGCGAGCCCGAAATCGTCCGGGCTGGCCGCTTCCATCGCGACCGCGATCGTGAGCGTTTCACGGTGGCCCATGGGGAAATGCGCCGGCGGTTAGCGCAGCAAGCAGGGGTTGACCCAGCCTCACTTTGCTTCGGTAGCGCAAGCCACGGAAAACCCTTCATTAAAGAACCTGACGCCGCGCGGCGCTGGCGTTTCAATCTAACCCACTCGGGAGATTTCGCCCTTCTCGCCATCATGGACGGCGTTTCCGTGGGTATCGACATTGAGCAGTGGCAGGACATCCGGGATGGGCCGTCCGTGGCCCGCCGGTTTTTCTCTGCTGCCGAGCAAAGTGTCTACATGAATTCAGCAGCGTCCTCGCGGCGCGAGACTTTTTTTCGAATCTGGACACGCAAAGAAGCCGTGATCAAGGCGCTGGGTTTTGGGCTGAGCATGCCGCTGGATGCGTTTGATGTCTGTGATCACAACGAATGGCTTGCGGTACCAAGGTTTCGCGTCGATCGGTTGCTGGATGCGCTGATTCCGCAAGAGGGCTGGCATCTGCAATGCCTGCCCGCCCCGCAGGGCTATGCGGCCGCGTTAGCCATTCAGGGATGCTGTGCTGTCAACGTGTTGCATGACACAGTTCCAGCACAGTAATGCCGGGCTCGCAAGGCAGATGCCCGCTGTATCCATGCGTCGACCGAACAGCTGCCGCATGCAATCCGGGTCTTTCGCGAATGACCCAGCCACGTAAACTACCTTTCAACCTGGACCAGTTCATGCAGGCAGGTCAGTATCGTTGCAGCCGCTGAGTGCCAACACCGCACACAACAGCATCACTGAGCGTGTTCCTGTCCCCATTAGCTCAGCTCTACTCGCGCCCCAACCGGCGAACAACCCCATCAGCCTCATACGGCGCAATTGCTGTATATTCCAGGCGGTACAACTTAAAGCGTGCGGCCATGACTCGAAGCCGACGATTCATCTTTTGCTTTATCGCCCTGGGCAGCGCGAACGCCACCGCTGCCCAACCGGATGTTGGCAATACTGTGCGGACGGCACTCGAGGGTAAGACCATTCTCCTGGCCGGCGCCACGGGCAACAACGGCCACCACATACTTAAGCATCTGAAGGCGCTGGGTCTCGATGTGCGCGCCATGAGCCGGGATATCGACGACGCCAAGGAAGAGTTTGGCGATGAAGTCGCCTGGGTGCAGGCAGACGTTACCAAGCCCGAAACGCTGACGGCCGCCGTTGAGGGCGTAGACATCGTTATCTCTGCCGTAGCTACCGCCATGCCCATCGGCAACAACCGCCCCGAAAAAGTTGACTATGAAGGAACGAAAAATCTAGCCACTGCTGCGAAGGCGGCCGGCGCAACCCGCATTGTCGTCATTACTTCTGCTCATTCCGGGATTAAGGATCATTTTCTAAACACCATTGGTCGCAACGTGCTTATCTGGAAGGGTAAAGCCGAGGAAGCACTGGTCGCTTCAGGGCTCGAGTATGTGGTCGTGGCCCCAGCGCGGATTGATGAAACTCCGGGCGCTGAACGGGCCATCAGCTTGATCCCGCGAAGCGAATACAAATCAGGCATGTTTATCGGGCGCGAAGATCTTGCCGCTGTGGTTATCGCTGCGGCGGGTCACCCGGATGGCGCCAATCGCGTGTTCACTGCCACCAACACCGATGCTGCAGCATCGCAGGCGTGGCTCGAGAGCTTCTCTTCCCTGCCTACCGAGCTGAACCTTCCGACCGAATGACTAGCGAGGCCAACAGCAGCTGCACCGCGGTCCGCATTAGCTGAACGCTGATGCCGAGCACCGAGTTGAAACAGGTGCTCTTGAAGCTGGCTGCGGCGGCTGGGCGCCTCACGGTTGCTGGCTGCGGGTCGCCGGTTCCCCTTTCCGGCTGCGAAACCAGCACCGATTTGCACGTGCTGTGCGACTTGACCAAGCCCGAGGACCTTGCCGCCGTTGCCGGCACGCCTTGGGTCCTCATCAGCGAGCTGGGTAATACCGAAGTTGCCGGAGGTATTGCGGCCTATCGCCCTGCCGACGGCAAGCAATCTTTCGCTCGAGTGCGTCAACTGCGGCGCCACCATGCGTATCATCGCCATCATCGATGATGCCGGTGTTATCGAACGCATCCTCAAACACCGCCGCGGGCCGCCCCAAGGCCGGCTGCCGATCTGAGCCAGCGCGATCCGAGCTACCCCAGGCGCTTCAACGGGCGGCTTCGGCCTCGGCCCGCAGGGCGCTACTTACCTTGCCGAAGACGGGAGATGCGGTGGGCGCATCAGGCGAGGTTCGGGGCCCGAAACACGCGCACCTTCCAATGCCAGTGCTCAAGCGCGCTGCCATCGTGGATTCAGGGGCGGTCACCGCCTCGCGATAGGGCCTTTGAATGTCCTATCCTCCGCAAAGGCGAAAGACTCTGACGTTCAAATTCTTGTCTCCAAATTTAGAGGACCCAGCTAGCTTCAGCGCCATTCTAGGCCGAGCCGGTCGTGTCCGCGCAAGGTCGCAGTCTACCCGGCACAGAAATCAGGGGCGTTCGCGAGCGTTCACAAGGCACGGCGGTCAATCGGGCTAGTGCGTACGGGCTTTGAACAGTGCCAGCAGGGGAGGGCCCGAGAGGAAAAACCTCTCGGCTTATCCCGACCTAATGCAATGCTTCGCTATTCGACTGGTGCCGGTTGCTGGGTCCTGGCATACCATTCGATGCTCGACAGGTTCGGCTTGTCCCAGGACTCCGGCGGAGGCGCTTCCAACATGTGGGGGTGATGCTTCTCCATATGCGCGAGAACGGGCTTCTTGAATCCATCGATGCCGTCCAGCGTTGTGACCGTGGATTGATAGAGGCAGTGCCCCGGTGCCTGACCCATCAGCATCCAGGGCAGCCAGGGCGTGACGCGGGACCACGTTCCGGTTTTCTTCAATGACGTTAGATCTTCGTTCTGCGCGTCGGCGAGACTGACGACGTGGGTGTAGCACTCGGACACCTGGTTCATTGTTCCCGAGCTCTCACGTGGCCACTCATCGGGCTGGAGCGCAGACGGATAGTACAGGTTGATATTCGTCATAGCGGTAATCAAACCGTTGCCCGCATGAGACCAGTTCAGAATGTACTCTCTGCGGCCCGCATTGGCTTCTTTATTGAGGCCGCCATAAGATGGCCCCCCAACATTGATGTATTCCGCGATGTGGATATTCCAGGGGTCGTTAACCACGTCGACCACCCGGACACGTTCGTCGGTATATGGATTAGTGTAAGTGGTCAGAATGTCACCGGTGGCGAGGTCGGTATACAAGACCGACTCGCGGTGAAGGTTCCGGTACGTGCCGTCGGTTTGGCGTTCGTTCCGCGCGACGCTGACCACTTCGAAGCCGAAGAGATCTTGGATTTTTTCGTTGGGCCGCACGCCCGAAACGATGCCCGTGACACTCCCGTACTTGACCTTAGTTTCGTCCAGGTCACCCTCCATCCGGGCACGCAAGATCATGTTGCCCTTGCCGGTCGTCAGGTCGATGTAAGGCCCCGTCAGACTTGGCCCATCCGCCGCCAGAGCGGGCGATCCGAGGGTGGCCGTGGCTAACCCGGCTCCTGCTGCCAGAAAATCGCGTCGTTGCATTCGAAAACTCCCGTGGGTCATATGCGGTTTATCGGACTATACCTTCTGGATGCGCGCTTTTGCTGTTGACGGCCACTCTGTGCTCCAGCGCAGCATTTCGGCGCGAGCATGACAGGACCGATACGCTGACAACGGGCCCAGTTGAATCCACCCGGGTGGACAGCGCGGAGCTGGCACCGTCAAGGCTAGCTCTAGGTACGGGGACTCTATTTCCGCACCCTTGGCTTCGGTGGGATTACAGGGAGTTCGCCGCGCTGTGGAGGCAGGCGTTCTCCCTGCGCCTGAATGTTTGGTGCCGGTTTTAGGTCTGTCGGAAACTCAGCTGCAAGCTAAGCAGCCGCCTCCTCAAACGCTTTTATGATCGGGTCCAGGCGAGCCTTGCCGACAGGTGTTTCCCAGTAACCTGGCGGGTATCCGTCTAAGTTCAGTATCGGTTTCATGCATTGGTCTTGGTGATCTGCACCATGTGGTCTATGCCAAGGTCATGAAAACCCAAAGGGGCAGGCGCCCGCCCCTCTATAACCTTCTGCTTTAACTCAAAATCCTTGCCAACTTTTGCAAAATCCCGAATCCGCCGCTGGCTCCAACCCAGGCATTTGCAGAACACCAACCAGCTCCGCTGGATCACTAATCGCTGCATAGCTCGGGACGAACAAGGCTGGATTGACCGCAAGACCCGAGAGATCGCCCGGGAGACGGGCTGGACTTTACCGATAGCCCGAGCGGAGGCCCAGGCGGAGTTCCGGCGGATGCGGGACCGGCCCAAGGCTCCGGTGGTTGCGCTGCACCAAAAGCGGCTGTTTCGCCAGATCTGAATGACCGTTAAGGAACCGGAAGCAGACGGGCGGATTTCGGCTAATCGGGTAATGCTGCACTGCAACATGAGGGGCTGCTTCCGACCCTGGCCGTGTGATAACTCGCGATTATGGCGAGGGACAGACGAGCTGAGCTGCCAACGGAACGATTGCCGCCGGATCTTTTCCTCTATTTTGGGTTTTTCGCGTTCAGATTTGCGAACGACCGCCGTTCGGTGTGGATCAGGGCGATCGGATCGCCGCTATCAGCGGTTTTGCACCCATGATGTTGATCAGTCGCCGCAGGTTATAGGCGAGAACATGCAGGCTCATCTCGGTACTGACACGCGGCAAGGTCCGCGTCTGGAAGTGCGTCGCACCCATCCAAGCCTTCAAGGTGCCGAATGGGTGCTCCGAGGTCGTGCGTCGCACACGCATACGCCCCGGTTCTCGATCAAGCCGCTGGGCCAGTGCTTCGAGCACGTGTTCGTGCTCCCAGCGCCCGACGCGCCGGTACTTTGACGTCGTGCACTTGGATCTAATCGGACAGCTTGGACAAGCTGATGACCAGTACTTGTGTATCGTCTGGCCTTTCTCCTCAGTTGTGAAGCGATAGATCAGGCGCCTACCGGCAGGGCACTCGTACTCATCGTCCTCGGTGTGGTAGATGAAGTCGCGTTTGCTGAACAGGCCCTTCTTCACGCTGCCTGAGGTCAGCGGCCTGGGCAGGTAGGTCGTGATGTTGTCCTGCTCGCAGGCCAGGATCTCCTCGCCCTTGAAGTAGCCACGGTCGGCAACTACGTCCAGTTCTTCGACATCCAGCGCCTCCTTCGCCTGGCGCGCCATGTTATACAGCTGGCCGCGATCATTGCCGACGTTGGTCACCTCGTGCGCCACGATCAGGTGATGCCTGGCATCCACCGCCGTCTGGACGTTGTAGCCCACCACGCCGCTGCCACGGCCACTGGTGGCCATAGAGCGGGCATCCGGATCCGTCAGGGAAATCTGCTGGCCCGGTGCTTCAAGCATCCGGGCTTCGAGCTTTTTTAGCCGCTGCATCTCCTCCTTCAAAGCCGAGATCTTGTCCTGCAGGCGATCGACCTTGTCCGTACGCCGGCCCGGATCCTGCCGATCGGCACTCTCGATCTGCCCAAGATAGCGCACGATGCTCTCGTCGATCTGGGCAAGGCGGCGCTTCAGCTTCGCCTTGCTGTAGTTCTTATCGCGCGTGTTCACCGCCTTGAACTTGCTGCCGTCGATCGCCACGAAGGCGTCTGCGAACAACCCCAGCTTGCGCGACAGCATCACGAACTCCCGGCACACCAGCCGGATCGCGATACCATTGTCCTTCCGGAAGTCCGCTATGGTCTTGAAGTCAGGCGCTAACCGGCCCGTCAGCCACATCAACTCGACATTGCGCTGGGCCTCCCGCTCCAGACGCCGGGATGACTGCACCCGGTTGAGATAACCGTATACGTACAGCTTCAGCATCACCTGGGGGTGGTAGCCGGGTCGGCCAGTATCGGCAGGCTCGGTCTTGAAGCCCAGGCCGGAGATGTCCAGGTCATCGATGAAAACGTCAATGACCCGGACCGCGCTGTCTTCTGCGATGTACTCGTCTAGGCTCTCGGGAAATAACGTCGCCTGATGGCGATCCTCGCCTTCGATGAAGCCGCTCATGGCTTCTCCTCGGACCAGAAAGTGTGATTATATCTGCCGAGTAGTTTTCACACAGCCTCGACCCGGAGCAGACACTGAGTCACAACCGTCGGATCAATTGACAGTGACGACCCTAAACTATCCGTAAGGCCTTGATTACATAAGACGGCACAAAACTT
>JBFFHS010000006.1:0-69468 GCA_041556855.1 Gammaproteobacteria bacterium | reverse complement strand
CGGCATTCTGCTGAGCCCGATGATCGCAGCCGCGGCGATGAGCTTCAGCTCGGTGTCGGTCATCACGAATGCGCTTCGGCTTAATCGCGCGACCCTCTGAAGGAAACGACGGAGCAACGCAGATGAACGAACCGACGCAGCAAAGGTGGAGTCGGCTTCGGGGGCTGGTCAGCTGCGCAACAATGAGGTCAGGCTCCCACTTTAAAGGTGGAGTCGGCTTCGGGGGCTGGTCACTTCGACATGACCGGGACGAATCTCTCGTCCGATCGCAGCACAACCGGTCCTTCACAATCTGGCGAGCCGGGCCGCCAGGTGGCTCTTCAAATTTGGGCCTCCGCCCGCCCGAAAAGGATGTCCGGCCCCTCGAAAAGAAACCTCAATTTTCCATATTTTATTTATAAAATTCGGTTAGTTATAAGCTTATTTTAAATACAAATCGAGATCATAAGATTGCGGTCCTTAATCGCCTCGTGCGAAAATTTCGTGCTGTTCCGGGAGCGCACGTTTCAGACCTTATAGAGAGGAAGCAACATGGCAGAGCCACGAGTGACTTATGCGGGTGCACAGGACGTCTCCCTGCTCGCGACCCATACCGTACTTCGCAATACCTATCTGCTCCTGGCGTTAACGCTGTTGTTCAGCGCACTCGCTGCCGGGGCGGCCATGCTGTTCAACATGCCCTATCTGGGGCCCTTTGTGACCCTGGGCGGTTATTTCGGCCTGCTATTCCTGACCTACCGCCTACGCAACAGCGCCTGGGGGTTATTGTCCGTATTCGCACTGACCGGTTTCATGGGCTTGACCCTCGGACCGCTGCTGACCGCCTATCTCACCGCTGTCCCCAATGGCGGACAACTTGTGCTCACGGCGTTCGGCCTGACCGGGGCTATCTTTCTCGCCCTGAGCGCCTACGCCTTGCTGTCCCGTAAGGATTTCTCCTTCATGGCGGGCTTCATTACCGTGGGTATGGTCGCGCTGCTGGGCATCATCCTGGTGGGACTGTTCGTAGATCTGTCCGCTTTTCAGTTGGCCATCTCTGCAGGCGTGATCCTTTTGATGAGCGGTCTCATCTTGTTCCAGACCAGCGCCATCATCCATGGTGGCGAAACCAACTACATCATGGCCACCATTTCGCTGTACGTGAGTATCTACAACATCTTTATCAACCTGCTCGCACTGCTTGGGATGGGCGACGAATAAGTTGGAAAAAACCTTCTGGCTCGAGCACTGGGCCGCCAACAAGATCGGCTTTCACCGGCCGGAGACCAACCCGCTGCTGACGCGGCATTGGGCGACCATGGACCTGGAACCGGGCCAGCGGGTGTTTGTGCCGCTGTGCGGAAAATCTCTGGATATGGCATGGCTTGCCGACGCCGGGCACGAGGTGGTCGGCGTAGAGCTCAGCCCCCTGGCGATCAAGGACTTTTTTGCTGAGCGGGGCACAAGCCCAGTCTCCACCAGCACGAACGGGTTCCTGCGGCTTCAGGCCGACGGCATTACGCTGCTGTCGGGCGATTTCTTCGAGCTCGAGCCCGCCCACGTGCAGCCCATCGGCGCGGTGTACGACCGAGCCGCACTGATCGCCTTACCAGCCGACATGCGCAAGCTCTATGCCGAACGCCTTGCGGAACTGGCGCCCGGTCCCATGCTCTTAATCACCGCAAATTACGATCAGAGCGAGATGCCAGGGCCACCCTTCGCCGTCAGCCCCGACGAGGTGCACAGTCTGTATGCCGACCGCTACGACGTGCAGGTTCTGGAAGGCCCTATTGATATCCTGGATCAGGAACCGCTGTTTGCCGAGCGAGGCGTTACGACCCTGGAAGCCGCCGTATTTCGCCTTACGCCGCGGCAACCTTCATAGACGCCTCTTTCGGCCCGAAGTCCTAGGCGTCCGGCCTGATCTCCGTGGCCCCGGCCATATAGGCCTGCAGAACCGCCGGTATCGCCACGGACCCGTCGGCACGCTGATAGTTCTCCAGTACCGCAATCAGTGCCCGTCCCGCGGCGACCCCCGAACCGTTCAACGTGTGCACAAGTTCCGGCTTTCCCGTCTCCGGATTGCGCCAGCGGGCCTGCATGCGGCGGGCCTGGAAATCTTCGCAGTTACTGCAGGAAGAGATTTCACGGTAGCGGCCCTGGCCGGGCAGCCATACCTCGAGATCGTAGGTCTTGGCGGCACCGAATCCGGTGTCGCCGGCACACAGGGTGACTACCCGGTAAGGCAAACCCAGTCGGCGCAGCACCTCCTCGGCATGTCCGGTCAACTCCTCCAGAGCCCCGTAGGAGTCGGTCGGTCGAGTGATGTGCACCAGCTCGACTTTCTCGAATTGGTGCTGGCGGATCATGCCCCGGGTATCCTGGCCGTGGGAGCCGGCCTCGGAGCGGAAACAGGGCGTATGAGCTGCGAGCTTCAACGGCAGCGCCTGGTCATCGATGATGGTATCCCGCACCAGGTTGGTGACCGGCACCTCTGCCGTGGGAATCAGCCGCAGTTCATGATCGCCGCTCACCGCAAACAAATCGGCGCCGAACTTAGGGAGTTGGCCGGTACCGAACAGGGACTGATCATTGACCAGGTAAGGAACATAGACCTCCGTGTAGCCGTGCTCCCGGGTGTGTAGATCCAGCATGAACTGGATGAGAGCGCGGTGCAGTCGCGCCAAGCCACCCCGCATCACCGCGAAGCGGGCCCCGGCAACCTTGGCGGCGACCTCGAAATCAAGCTGATCGAGCCTGGCGCCAACGGCCACATGATCCCCGGGCTCAAAGTCAAACGCGGGCGGCTCGCCCAGCCGGCGTATCTCTTCATTTGCGCTCTGGTCGGCACCGTTGGGAACTGATGCATGGAGCAGGTTTGGCAAACCCTGAACGAAATCATCCCACTGAGCTTGAATATCCGTCAGCTGCGCGGATGCAGCGTCTAGAGCGTCACCCAATTGACCCACCTCGGCGAGCAGAGGCGCAATGTCCTCGCCAGCGGCCTTTGCCTTCCCGATGGCCTTCGAGCGTTCGTTACGCTGCTGGCGCAAACCATCCACCTCGACCTGCAGGCGCTTGCGATCGGCTTCCAGCTGTTCAAAGGTTGCCCGATCGAACTGGAAGCCACGCCGCGCCAGATTGCCTGAAACGTCGTCCAGTTCGTTGCGAAGCTTACGAGGATCCAGCATCAAGGTTTCTCCCTTCAGGCGGCCACAGCATTGGCAAGACGATACCCCATCCAGACCGCCACCAGGCACAAGGTCAGGCTGGCGGCGATGTAGATCAGTGCCCGGGCTATCTGCCCCTGAAGCAGCAAGGCCAGCGTATCCAGCGAGAACGTAGAGAACGTTGTAAAGCCGCCCAGCAGTCCCACGAAGATCAACTCCGCCAGCGGCGCGCCCAGCGATTGGCGCTGAGCAAACCAGAAATACAGGAAGCCGATGGCCAGACTACCCAGCACGTTGACCGCCACGGTGCCCAGCGGAAAGCTCCCTTGGGTGGCCGCCTGAATCTGCCCGCCCAGCCAGTAGCGCAGCACCGACCCGGCGGCGCCGCCGAGCGCCACGGCGAGTACATTCACCATGGGCAGCCCCGCTCAGTCCGCTGTGTTATCGCCGCTTTGCGCGGCGGCGGTGCGGGCCCGCAGGTCGCGAAGTTTCTCACCGATCCGCAGCTCCAAGCCCCGATCCACGGGCTTATAGTAGTGGCGAGGTTCAAGCTCGTCGGGAAAATAACTCTCGCCGGCCACGAACGCATCGGGCTCGTCATGGGCATAGCGGTAGTCTTTGCCATAGTTGAGGTCAGCCATCAACCGAGTCGGCGCATTGCGCAGCCGCAGCGGGACATCGAGACTGCCGTGCCGCTCTGCGTCCTGTCGCGCGGCGGCCGAGGCGCGATACACGGCGTTGCTTTTGGCGGCGCAGGCTAAAAACACCACCGCCTGGGCAAGGGCCAACTCGCCTTCCGGGCTGCCAAGGCGATGAAACACGTCCCAGGCATCCAGAGCCAACCGCAAAGCGCGCGGATCGGCGTTGCCTATATCCTCGCTGGCCATCCGCAGCAGCCGCCGCGCAATATACAGAGGATCACACCCCCCATCCAGCATGCGATGGAACCAGTACAGAGCGGCGTCTGGATCCGAGCCGCGGACCGCCTTATGCAGGGCGGAGATTTGATCATAGAAAGCGTCGCCGCCACGGTCGAAACGGCGCACTGCGCCTGTAATGACATCCTGGAGGTTTTCATCGCTGACGGTGCTGCTTCCGCCAAGCTGATCGAGCAGTTCAAGCATGTTCAGGGCCTGGCGGGCATCACCGTCCGCGGCCGCCGCCAGGTGCGCCAACTGGGCTTGCGTCAGGCTGGCCGCGGCCGACCCCACACCCAAAGAGTCGTCCGCGATGGCCGCTTCGAGGATAGCCTTGATATCGCCCTCTGTGAGGGACTTCAGCACGTACGTCTTGGCGCGGGATAACAGCGCGTTGTTCAAGGCAAAGGACGGGTTCTCGGTGGTCGCCCCAATAAACGTAAGCGTGCCGTCTTCCACATAAGGAAGAAACGCGTCCTGCTGGGCTTTATTGAAGCGATGCACCTCGTCGAGAAATAACACCGTGGGCCGACCATGAGCAGACCACGCTGAGCGAGCGTGCTCGACGGCGGCGCGCACATCCTTAACACCCGCCATCACTGCTGAGAGGCTGATGAACTCGGCTTCCGACACTGTCGCCATGAGGCGCGCCAGGGTGGTCTTACCGGTACCGGGGGGCCCCCAAAGGATCAGCGATTGCAGTGCCTTGCCCGCGAGCATCGCGGCAAGGGGTCTGCCGGGCCCAACGAGGTGAGCCTGGCCGATAAAGGCTGCGGCAATGCGGGGTCGAGCCCGCTCGGCCAGGGGCACCCGATGGCCGGCCGCCAGCGGCGCGTCAGCGCTCAAGACGCCCTCGATGGCTTGCCGAAAAACCAACCCTCTACCCGCTGGCACCAGCCGCCCAAGACCGTCATCGCCAGTACCACGCCCAGAACAATGCCGAGCGCATTGGCCGCCACATCAAACCCGTCGAAGGTGCGGGACGCGACCAGCCGCTGACCGAACTCCAATGCCAGACCCAACAGCAACAAGCCGCCGGCGATAAACGGAAAGCGTCCCACACGATAGATTCCGGCGAACCAGATCATGAGCAAACAATAGGTCACAATGTGAAGCATCTTGTCGTGCCCCCCCGGCACGGGGAGGCGATCCCCTGGCACTAGGCTGGCGAAACAGGTACCTGCCACCAGCAGCCAGCCCAGCGCCAACCACAGCCAGGGTGCCTTGAGCGGCCGCATCGCTGTCAGCCGCCCTCGCCGATCACATCCACGCCCGGCGGCACTCGGAAGCGAAACAGGTCTTCGCTCAACTGCGGATTGCGCTCCAGGTTGGAGAACTCAATAAAGGTCACCTGATCCAGATTGTCCGTCAGTTCCATGAATTTCAGATCATCCGCCTCGAAGGCCAGGGCCAGACTAGTGAAATCGGCACTGACGAGTCGGGGCTTGAGCAGCACCCACTCCAAGCCATCGCGGCTGAATGACGCTTGCAGCTCAAAGTCATCGCTGACAACCCGTTCACCGCTCAACAGCAACGCCGGAGTTGCTGCGAGCGCGCTGCCGATCGGGGCGACGCTCGCCTGCGCCAGGTCCTTATCGTAAATCCAGAGCCGCTCGCCATCGGCCAGCACCAGCTGCTCATAGGGCTCCTGATACTGCCACTGAAATCGATTTGGCCGCTTGATCAGAACACGACCGCCGGCCACTTCTAACACCTGGCCCCCGGTGTCGCGAAGCTCCTGGCGAAATTCAGCCCGCAGAGTCTGGGTGTTAGCCAGGAACTGATCCAGCACCACAGGCTCGGACAGAGCAGCTTGGGCCATCGCCATCAGCGACAGCATCGCAGCCAACGCGGAACGCCACGTCACGGGTTGCGCCTTAGTCCGCTGGCGGCGGCGGGGCCAGCACCTCGCGGGCACCGTTGGCTTGCAGAGGACCCACCAGGCCCGCTTCTTCCATCTGTTCCACCATCCGGGCAGCCCGGTTGTAGCCAATTTTGAGACGGCGCTGCACCCCCGAAATGGATGCTTTGCGCGTTTCCGTGACAATCCGCACAGCTTGGTCATACAGCGGGTCCTGTTCAGCGTCATCGTCATCCGCAGACGGCTCCATACCCGGCGTTGGACCGCTGGGACCATCGAGAATTTCCTCGATAAACGCCGGGCTGCCACTTGCCCGCAGATGCCCAACCACTGTATGTACCTCCTCGTCGGACACGAAGGCGCCGTGAATGCGAGTGGGCATGGAAGTGCCCGACGGAAGGAACAGCATATCGCCGTGGCCCAGAAGATGCTCGGCCCCGATCTGGTCCAGGATGGTTCGCGAGTCCACCTTTGCGGACACTTGAAAGGCAATCCGCGACGGAATGTTGGCCTTGATCAATCCAGTGATCACATCCACGGACGGTCGCTGGGTGGCAATAATCATGTGAATGCCGGATGCGCGCGCCTTCTGCGCGAGGCGGGCAATCAGCTCCTCCACCTTCTTACCCACCAGCATCATCATGTCGGCCAGCTCGTCGATGATCACCACGATGTAGGGCAGCGGCTCCAGGCTCTCCGCCTGGCTATCCGGATCATCGGGATCAACCGTCCAGGTGGGATCGGCGATCGGCTGACCCTTGTCGATCGCGTCACTGACTTTGCGGTTGTAGCCGCCGATGTTGCGCACGCCCAGGCCGGCCATCAGCGCGTACCGCCGCTCCATCTCGGCCACGCACCAGCGCAGCGCGTTGGCCGCTTCTTTCATGTCTGTCACGACCGGCGCCAGCAGATGAGGGATGCCTTCATAGACCGACAATTCCAGCATCTTGGGGTCAATCATGATGAGCCGTACATGTTCCGGCGACGACTTGTACAGCAAGCTCAGCACCATGGCGTTGATCGCCACTGATTTACCTGAGCCCGTCGTACCGGCAATCAACAAATGAGGCATCCGCGCCAGGTCCGCCACAAGCGGCTGACCGCTGATGTCCTTGCCCAGCGCGAGAGTCAGGGGTGCCTTAAGCTCGTCATAGGCGCGGGACTTGATAATCTCACCGAGACTGACTATCTCGCGCGACTCATTGGGGATCTCCAGACCAACCACCGGCTTGCCGGGAATAACTTCCACCACCCGCACGCTGACTACCGACAGGGACCGGGCCAAGTCCTTGGCCAGGTTGCTGATCTGGCTGACCTTGACGCCGGGACCGGGGCGCAACTCGAAACGCGTCACGACGGGGCCCGGGTGGACGGCCACGACCTCCACGTCGATGCCGAAGTCCGCCAGCTTCAGCTCTACCAGTCGCGACATCGCCTCCAGCGCTTCAGCGGAATAGCCACCCTCCGCCGCCGGCGGATCATCCAGCAGGGACAGCGGCGGCAGCGCGGTGCTGCTCGGCGGCGTAAACAGCGGCACCTGACGTTCCCGCTCCGCCCTTCGACTCGCCTCCGGTTTACCCAGGCTCGGCTCGATGCGGGGTGCTTCTTTATGCTTGACCAGGGCGCGGGTCGCGGTAACGACTTCCTGGCGAGCCTGGCGCGCCTGGCGCGCTGCCAGGAGCGTGCGCAGGCGCTCCACGGCGTTTTCCGCCACAGCCGCGAGCGTGAAAACGGCCCGGCCGAGACGGTCCATGACCGCAAGCCAGGAGACGCCCGTGAATAACGACACAGCTGCAAGCCACAACACCAGCAGCAACACCGTGCCGCCCAGCAGACTCAAGATGGACTGCAGGCCGCCGCCCACCAGTTGACCGACAATACCGCCAGCGGTTTCGCGCATGATGCCTGGCGCGAAATGCAGCGTCGCCAAGCCGCAACTCGTCACCAGGGTCAGCAGGAAACCGCCAGTGCGCGTGGCCAGCGCAGCACGGTTGATCGGCTCAGCACTGCGGCGCTGGCGAAATACCAGCCAGCCCAGCAGGAACACCAGGGCGGGAAACAGAAAGGCGGGACGACCGAACAACATGAACGCCAGGTCGGCAAACCAGGCACCGGCGGGCCCGATGCGGTTTGTGACTGGCCGGGCGTCGCCCGCCACGCTGAAGGCAGGATCCAGCGGATTGTAACTGCCCAGCGCCACCAGCAGAATGAGGGCGAGGCCCGCGAATACCCATAGCGCTGACTCGCGCAGGGTCCGGATTCCGGGTACGACCAGGTGTACCCGGGAATGAGTGGTGGTCTTAGCCACGCGTTTCAGGCATCACTGCACGAGTAAGCTTTAACGAGCTGATTATAAGCGAAAAAGACCGGGAGCCAACCAGCAGACCCCAGAGCCCTCTGCCGCCGCATTCCAGCCTCTGGCATAGTATGGCACGACTGCAAGCCTTCACGAATCCAGAGACTCTTTCACCATATGGCAGCGCGCCCCTTGGCAGCCGGCTGGCATCGCCACGACAGCATAGCCGACATTCCGGCAGACGCATGGAACGCGCTGGCCGGGGATGACGTATTCCTTCGCCACGAATTCCTTTCGGCCATGGAACGGCACGGCTGTGCCAGCGCCGCGAGCGGCTGGCAACCCCAGCACGTGACGCTATGGGATAACCACGATCGCATGGTGGGTGCCCTGCCGCTCTATCTCAAGGACAACTCCTGGGGCGAATTCGTCTTTGACTGGGGCTGGGCTAACGCCTACAACCAGGCCGGGCTGTCGTACTATCCGAAGCTCGTCTCCGCGGTACCTTTTACCCCCGCCACGGGGACACGATTGCTGATGGCATCCGATGCCCCGGCTGCCACCGCCACCACCTTGCTGGATGCTGCCCTCGAGGTGGCCGAGCAGCAGCGAGTATCCTCACTGCACGTGCTCTTCCCCGACCCCGCGGAGCACGCGGCGCTGCAAGCCCGTGGATTGATGCTGCGCAAGGACTGTCAGTTCCATTGGCACAATCATGGCTATGGGGACTTCGAAGAATTCCTCAGCACCTTTACTGCCAAAAAGCGCAAAAATACCCGTCGAGAGCGACGCCGCATCGCTGAACAGGGCATCCAGTTCAAGGTGCTGCGCGGTGACGAGCCCACGGATTTGGAGTGGGAAGCGGTGTTCGGTTTTTATTCGCGCACCTTCCTGCGGCGGGGCAGACCGCCCTACCTGAACCGCGCGTTTTTCGATGAGGTACGCAAAACCATGGCCGATTCGGTCATCATTTTCCTGGCCAGCTTCGAAAACCAGCCCATCGCTGCCGCCATCTGCTTTCGCAGCGCCGACACGCTGTATGGCCGCTACTGGGGCAGCCTGGCGGATTTTCATAGCCTGCACTTCGAGACCTGCTACTACCAGGGTATAGACTTTTGTATTCGGGAAGGTCTGTCTCGCTTTGAACCAGGCACGCAGGGTGAGCACAAGCTCAGCCGAGGCTTTCGACCCCAGGCTACCTGGTCTGGACATTGGTTAGCGGATGCTGCCTTCCAGAGCGCTGTCGCGGATTTCCTACAGCGGGAACGCATGCACATTGACGCCTACATGGACGAGATGTCCGCGCACGTGCCCTATCGGCGCCAGGTGACTGATGCGTAACGGCCGCGGCCACACGGGTATCGCCTGGCTGTCCGCCAGCGATCCGCCGGACGCCTTCCCGCCCGTCGCCCACGCCCTGGAAAACCCCAACGGCCTGCTGGCCGCGGGCGGCGATCTTTCCGCAGAGCGGCTGCTAACAGCCTATCCCCGCGGCATCTTCCCCTGGTACGAGGACGGTCAACCGATTCTGTGGTGGTCGCCGGATCCGCGCGCCGTGCTGCGGCCGGCCGAACTGCGCGTCAGCCGACGCCTGGCACGAACCCTGCGCCAGGGTACATTGCAGTGCAGTGCGGACAGCGCCTTCGATCAGGTGATCGCCAACTGCGCGGAACCGCGACGTTACGGCGGTGGCACATGGATCACCGCTGAGATGGCAGCGGCCTACCAGGCCTTACACCGGTCCGGCTGGTGTCACTCGGTGGAAGTGTGGGCGGATGATCGCCTGGTAGGTGGCATTTACGGTCTAGCCATTGGTCGGGTGTTCTTCGGCGAGTCCATGTTCTCCAGACGGCGGGATGCCTCGAAGATTGCGCTGGCGCATCTTTGTGCCTATCTGCAGCAGCAGGATTATGTGCTGCTGGACTGCCAGGACTGGTCCGCCCACCTGCAGTCCCTGGGCGCCACGCTGATACCACGCGCCGAATTTGTCGCACAGTTGCAGCAATTTTGTCAGCCACAGGGCACCCCGGGATCCTGGCGCGAACCCTTTGCGCAGTTCCTTCACATGCCGCAATGCTTGGCGTGGCGCCGTTGACCGCGTTGCAAGGCCTCCACAGGTTATGCAACAATTCGCGCCCGCCGGCGGGCGTCATTTTGAGGGTGCATGGCCAAGGAAGAAGCAATTCAGATGGAAGGCATGGTGGTGGAAACGCTGCCCAACACAACCTTCCGTGTGGAACTGGACAACGGACACATCGTCACAGCCCATATCTCGGGCAAGATGCGAAAAAACTACATCCGCATCCTGACCGGCGATAAGGTCACGGTGGAATTGACGCCGTATGACCTGAGCAAAGGGCGTATCGTTTATCGCGGCCGCTAGTCCGGCAGGTGCTCAAGCTCGGGCGTGACCGGCTCGGGAATCAATAGCAGACTTTCCTCATCCTCCGCCACGGTGATGCGAACGTGGCCACCATCCACAAGCGCCCCGAATAACAGCTCCTCGGCGAGCGGGCGCTTGATGTGCTCCTGGATAACGCGCGCCATGGGCCGCGCGCCCATGGTGGGATCGTAGCCGCGCTCCGCAATCCAGGCGCGGGCGTCGGGTTCCAGTTCCAGCGTCACGTTGTTCTTGTCCAGCTGCGCCTCCAGCTCCAGCACCAGCTTGTCCACCACCCGCGCGATAGACCGCTCGTCCAGAGATCTGAACTGGATGATGGCATCCAGCCGGTTGCGAAACTCCGGCGCAAACATCTTCTTCAGGACCTCCATCGCGTCGCTGGAGTGGTCCTGCTTGGTAAAGCCGATAGAGGCCCGGCTCATTTCCTGGGCCCCGGCATTCGTCGTCATCACGATGATCACATGGCGGAAATCAGCCTTGCGGCCATTGTTGTCAGTCAGCGTGCCATGGTCCATGACCTGCAGCAGCAGATTGAAGACCTCCGGATGGGCTTTCTCTACTTCGTCCAGCAAGAGGACGGCGTGGGGATGTTTAGTTACGGCCTCGGTTAAAAGCCCCCCCTGGTCAAACCCCACGTACCCCGGCGGCGCGCCGATGAGCCGCGATACCGTATGGCGTTCCATGTACTCAGACATATCGAAACGAATCAATTCCACGCCCATGGTCAGGGCCAACTGGCGCGTGACCTCGGTCTTGCCAACGCCCGTGGGCCCAGCAAACAGGAACGAGCCCACCGGCTTTTGTTCTTCGCCCAGACCCGAGCGGGACATCTTAATAGCCGCAGTCAGCGCTTCGATGGCTGGGTCCTGGCCGAAAATCACCATCTTCAGATCCCGTTCCAGCGTCGCCAGCACATCCCGGTCGGATGCGGACACGGTGCGCGCCGGAATGCGTGCCATCTTGGCGACGATATTCTGGATAGCGTCCACGTCGATGAAGCTTGGCCGTTCATCCTCGGGCTGCAGCCGCACGTGGGCGCCCGCCTCATCGATCACATCAATGGCTTTGTCGGGGAGATGACGATCGTTGATGTGCTTGCTGGCGAGCTCCGCCGCTGCTACCAGTGCCTCGTCCTGATAGCTGACCCCATGATGCTCCTCAAAGCGCGATTTGAGACCGCGGAGGATATCGATCGTCTCCGCAATGCTCGGCTCTTCCACATCGATCTTTTGAAAGCGACGCGCCAGGGCGTGGTCTTTTTCAAAAATACCCCGGTACTCGGCATAAGTGGTCGAACCGATACAACGCAGATCCCCGGTCGCAAGCACCGGCTTGATCAGATTCGAGGCATCCATGACACCGCCAGACGCAGCGCCGGCGCCAATCACCGTATGGATCTCATCGATGAAGAGAATCGAGCCGGGGCGCTTCTTCAGTTCCGCCACTACGCCCTTAAGCCGCTTTTCAAAATCACCCCGGTACTTGGTGCCTGCGATCAGCGTACCCATGTCCAGCGCGTAAATGGTGGACTGATTCAGCACCTCGGGCACACGGCCCTCCACGATGAGCCCCGCCAAACCCTCGGCCAACGCGGTCTTACCCACGCCTGCTTCACCGACAAACAGCGGGTTGTTCTTGCGACGCCGGCACAGGATCTGCACGGTCCGCTCGATTTCATGTTCCCTGCCAATCAGCGGGTCGATGCGGCCCTGCTCCGCCTGCTCGTTCAAATTGGTCGTGAAACGCTCCAGCGGACTGGCTTCAGCGTCCTCTTTGTCCCCTTCCGCGGCGTCCGCAAGCCCCTCACTCTCGGGCTTACCACTATCGCCCACCTTGGAGATCCCATGGGATAAATAGTTCACCACGTCCAGTCGCGCGATATCCTGCAAGCCCAGCAGATAAACCGCCTGGGACTGCTTTTCACTGAACAAAGCAACCAAAACGTTGGCCGCGGTCACCTCTTTGCGGCCGCTGGACTGGACATGGAACACGGCCCGCTGCAGCACTCGCTGAAAACCCAGGGTCGGCTGGACGTCGGCATCGTCATCGTCCCGCAATAGCGGTGCCGACTCGTCGATGAAATCCTCCAACTCGCGGCGCAGTCGACCGATCTCCGCACCGCAGGCACGCAAAATCTCCACAACCTGCGGCGTGTCCGTCAGCGCCAGCAATAAATGCTCAACGGTGATGAACTCGTGGCGCTTGTCCCGCGCCGCCTGAAAAGCCTCATTCAAACAGTATTCGAGTTCGCTACTGAGCATTAAGTCTCTTCCATAGTGCATAACAGCGGATGCTGGTGCTGCTGCGCGAGACCAGTAACCTGGGCCACCTTGGTCTCCGCGATCTCATAGGTGTAGACACCGCAGACGCCCTTGCCCTTGGTATGAACCTCCAACATGATGCGGGTTGCATTGGTTCTGTCCATTGAGAACACCTTCTGCAACACCTCTACGACGAACTCCATAGGGGTATAGTCATCGTTCAATAACACCACTCGATACAACGGGGGTTTCTTGAGCCGCGGCCGAGCCTCCTCAATGGCGAGGCCGTGATCGTCATCCTGACCGATGCGGGGGTCCTGATCGGACATAGCGCCATATATAGGTTTAGCTCTCTCAGTTTACAAGGACCGTGCGTTCGAGTACCTCAAGTAGTTTCTCAGCTTGTGACTCCAGTCGTCCAGTATTACGAGGAAACTGAGACAAAATACCTTGTGAAATCAGGCAAGAAGCCGATATCATCCTTTGTTTAACTGGGACTCGGCCACGTGGCCGGCTCCGCGGGCAACTCGATGATTGCACAGCGAATAAGCCAGTTGGTGGCCCAGGATCCGGGCCAGTGGGCCGCAACCGCCGGCCGCGTGCTGCCGCCCTGGGTCACCGCGCTGGTGGTGATTGCGGCCGCGTACAAGCTTGCGGAAGTCACCTGGCTGCTGATGCCCGCTGGTGAGCTCGCGCCCAATATTGTCGTAGCCCCCGCCCCGAGCGCAGCTCGCTCGGCCGCGCCGCTGGACCTGGAACCCGTGCTGGGCGCGCATCTATTCGGCGAGGCCAGCGCAACACCCGCGCCGGTCGTCCAGCAGGTCGAAGACGCGCCAGAGACCCGCCTGAGCCTCAAGCTGCGAGGCATCATCGCGGGAGACGATCCCAGCGGCGGATTAGCGATCGTCGCGGACAACCGGGGCCAGGAGAAACTTTATAAGGTTGGCGATGCGGTTCCCGGCGGCGCGAAAGTCCACGAGGTTCAGGACGATCGGGTCATTCTGAATCGCGGCGGCATTCTGGAAGCGCTGCGGCTACCCAAGGAGTTCGCTGCAGCAGCGCGCGGGCGCGCCAATGTGCCGACGCGGGCACGGCCTACCCCAACGGAGAGTTCGCTGCGAAACGTCATTGCATCAAACGCGTCGAAGATCTCAGACATCATCCGCGTGGCACCCCACATGGAACAGGGGCAGATGGTGGGTTTCCGGATTAACCCGGGTCGCGACCGGCAGCAATTCGCCTCGCTGGGGCTGCGCCCAGGTGACGTCGTCACTGATATCAATGGCACGGCCATGACCGACCCCAGCGCCGGCCTCCAGGTGTTCGAAGCATTGGGTGAGTCTACCCAGGCAACGGTAACCGTGCGCCGTGGAGGCCAGGACGAGGTCCTGGTGATAGACACCAGTTCTCTCGGTGAATTGGATCAGCAACGCGAGTAAGAACGAACACAAGGACGTCTCATGACAGCGCACAAACATCATCATGCCGCCCTCGCGATCGTTTTGGTCATGGCTTTGAGCTGGTTCCTCCCCGCGGTCAAGGCCCAGGAAGACGAGGCGATGATCAAGCCCAACTACCGCGAAGCCGATATCCGACAGATCGTCGAAGCGGTCAGCGAGGTCACGGGCAAGAACTTCGTACTGGATCCGCGCGTCAAGGCGCAAGTCACCATGCTGTCGGCCACGCCCATGAGCGCGGACGCATTCTATGAGACGTTTCTGTCCATTCTGCAGGTACACGGCTTCGTGGCGGTGCCCTCGGGTGAGATCACCAAGATCGTGCCCGATGCCAACGCTCGCCAGTTTCCCGGCCCCACCAGCGCCAGTGGCGACCAGTTGGTCACCCAGACGCTGATGTTGCGCAACGTGGGTGCAGCGCAGCTGGTACCCATTCTGCGACCGCTGATCCCTCAGTACGGTCATCTTGCCGCCCATCCCGCCTCGAACATGCTGATCATTTCCGACCGGGGTGCAAATGTTCGCAGGCTGATGCGCATCATCGATCGCATTGATCAAGCCGGCGACGAGGAAATCGAGGTCATCCCACTGGAGCATGCCTCGGCAGCGGAGGTGGTGCGGATGCTATCCGCGTTGAACCAGGCTACCCAGGCGGCCGGGGGCGCGCCGTCTATGCAGATCGTGGCGGACGACCGCACCAACAGCGTCCTGATCGGCGGGTCGAAAAACGGCCGTTTGCGCATGCGCGCGCTGGTGTCTCATCTGGACACACCAACCGAGGACGGCGGCGACACCCAAGTACGCTATCTCAACTACGCCGACGCGGAGGAACTGGCCACCAAACTGCAGACCCAGTTCGGCGGCGCGGCGGCTGGTGGTCAGGGTGGCGCGGCTCCCGCGCCAGGGACTGAAATTCAGATCTGGGCCGACGAACCCACCAATGCGCTGGTGGTCACCGCGCCGCCCAAGAGCATGCGCGACATGATGGTGGTCGTGGATAAGCTCGACATCCGCCGCGCCCAGGTGCTGGTAGAGGCCATCATTGTGGAGATCACCGACGACCGAGCTGCTGAGCTCGGCGTGACCTGGGCGGTGGACGGCAGTGACGGCGACAACGCCATTGGCCTGACTAATTTCGGATCAACCGTCCCCGGGATCGTCCAGCTGGCCACGGCCGCGGGCGGCGAAGTTGCCGACCCCAGCGTGCTGCCGGAGGGCATTACCCTTGGCGTGGGCCGACTCCGGGACGACGGCACCAGCTTCGCGGCAATCATCTCGGCCCTGGCCGGCGATGCCAACACCAACATTATCTCAACGCCCACCATCGTGACCATGGATAACCAGGAAGCGGAGATAAAAGTAGGCCAGGAGGTGCCTTTCCTGACCGGTTCGTTCACGAATACCGGCGCGGCCGCAGGCGCCGTGAATCCGTTCCAGACAATTCAGCGGGAAGAGGTTGGCACCAGCCTGAAAATCACGCCCCAGATCAACGAAGGCAGCGGCGTACTGCTGAAGATCGAACAGGAGACCTCCAGCATCAGCCAGGGTGCCTCCGGTGCCGTTGACCTGATCACCAACAACCGCACCATCTCAACCTCGGTCTTCGTAGAAGATACGGACGTGCTGGTGCTGGGCGGATTGATCGACGACACGGTGCGCGAAAGCGAGCAGCGGGTGCCGGTTCTGGGCAACCTCCCCATTTTGGGGGCGCTGTTCCGTGCCCGCTCAACGGAGAAGCTCAAGACCAATCTAATGGTTTTCATCAAACCGACCATCCTCCGGGACGGTGTGCAGGCCCGTTTCGAATCCAATGCCAAATACAACTACATTCGTGATCTACAGATCGAGCAAGGCCAGAGAAATATTCGACTGATGCGCGAACAGCAACGCCCGGTCCTACCGGAACTGCCAGCCGCACGGCCGCAGCCCCAGACCGCTTCTGAAGACTCCGACGACCAGGGAGAGATTACGGACGATGGCAGCTGAGCCTGAGGCCCTCGTTGCACAACGAGACGTTGGAAAACGCCTGCCGTTTGCGTTTGCGAAACGCCACGGGGTACTGATCCGGGACTACCAGAATGGCCAGGCGGACGCCGTCTTCCGTCCAGGTGTGTCCCAGTTGACTCTTGCGGAGCTGCGGCGTTTTGCCGGCGTGCCGGTTGTCTTGACGCCTGTGGATGAAGACACCTTCGACACGCTGCTGCAGACGGCCTACGAAGGCGGCGCCGCGATGCAGATGGTGCAAGGGTTCGATGAGGAAACGGAGGACCTGGACGAGGTAGCCAACCAGCTGCCTGAACCATCGGATCTTCTGGAAAGCGAGGATGACGCGCCTATTATCCGCCTGATCAATGCCGTGCTTACTCAGGCCGTCAAAGACAACGCTTCGGACATTCACATCGAGCCCTACGAGAACCGGCTGGTCGTGCGATTTCGCATCGATGGTGTGCTGCGGGAAGTTCTGCAATCCCGCCGCGCCGTGGCACCGCTGGTGGTATCCCGCATCAAAGTCATGTCCAAGTTGGACATCGCGGAGAAACGCCTGCCTCAGGACGGCCGGATCTCCCTCCGAATTGCCGGGCGCGCCGTGGACGTGCGGGTCTCCACTTTGCCCTCCGGGCATGGTGAGCGGGTCGTGCTGCGGCTGCTGGACAAGCAGGCGGGCCGACTCGACTTGGACAGCTTGGGCATGGCCCCGGCAATTCAAACCACCGTGGATGAGCTCATACACAAGCCCCACGGCATCATTCTCGTAACTGGCCCCACCGGCTCCGGCAAGACCACCACCCTGTACGCGGCGCTGGAGCGCATCAACGACTTGAGCCGCAACATCATGACCGTGGAAGACCCCATCGAGTATTACATCGACGGGATTGGTCAAACCCAGGTCAACACCAAGGTGGAAATGACCTTTGCCCGCGGCCTCCGGGCGATCCTGCGCCAGGACCCGGACGTCGTGATGGTGGGCGAAATCCGCGACTTGGAGACCGCCGAGATCGCAGTGCAAGCCAGCTTGACCGGGCACCTGGTTCTGTCGACGCTGCATACAAATACTGCGGTAGGCGCGGTGACCCGTCTGCGCGACATGGGGGTCGAGCCCTTCCTGTTGTCGTCGAGCCTGATCGGAGTGCTGGCCCAGCGGCTGGTACGGGTCCTGGATACCGATACCCGGGAAGCGTACCCGGCCGGCGAATACGAATGTCGTATGCTGGATCTGGAGCCTGACCAGCCTGCGACCCTCTATCGACCGGTAAACGGCGACGCGGGATTCAGGGGCAGGACCGGTATCTACGAGCTCATCGCGGTCGATGACACCATGCGCACCATGATTCACGACGGCGCTGGCGAACACGAACTTGAGCACTATGCCCGCAGCCAGGGACCCAGTATTCGGGAGGATGGCCGGCAGAAAGTACTGGCCGGCACCACCACGCTGGAGGAGGTGCTGCGCGTCACCCGGGCTGACTGATGGGCGCTTATCAATACGTCGCCGTAGACACCCGGGGGAAAGAGCGCAAAGGCGTTCTGGAAGGAGATACCGCGCGCCAGGTGCGCCAGCTGCTGCGTGAGCGCAAGCTCATGCCCGTCACGGTGGCTGAGGTGGCGTCGCAGCAAGAACGCCGGACTGGAACCAAGCTTTCCGCGCGGCGAGGGGTTTCTGCCCTGGATCTGGCCCTCTTGACCCGCCAGCTAGCGACCCTGGCACGCGCCGGAATGCCGCTGGAAGAGGCACTGCAAGCCGTCAGTGAGCAAACCGACAAACCCCGCTTGAAGACCATTATGCTTGGCGTTCGGGCAAAGGTTATGGAAGGCCATACGCTGGCCGCCGGCCTGGAGGAATTTCCCCGGGCCTTTCCGGAGGTTTACCGAGCCACCGTGGCGGCGGGCGAACAGGCGGGTCACTTGGATGCGGTGCTGGAACGGCTCGCCGACTACACCGAGTCACGCCAGGCGCTGCGGCAGCAGGTCAGCCACGCCATGATCTATCCCATCGTGCTGACCACCATGGCCTTCGGCATCATCACTGCCATGCTGGTTTACGTGGTACCGAAGGTCATCAGCGTGTTTGAAAACACGGGTAACGAGCTGCCGCTGCTGACGACCGTACTGATCGCCACCAGCGACTTCCTGCGGGATTGGTGGTGGCTGATACTGCTGCTGGTGGTGGGCATAACCCTGGCTATTCGGCGGATTCTCAAGGAGCCCGGGCCACGCCGCCGCTACCACCGCTCATTGCTCAGCCTGCCGCTGGTAGGCCGCCTGGTTCGTGGCCTGAACACGGCACGCTTCACCCGCACCCTGAGTATTCTTTCCAGCAGCGGTGTGCCGGTGCTGGAGGCGTTACGCATCGGGGCCTCGGTGGTCACCAATCTACCCATGCGCGACGCGATCGACGAAGCGGCCGTAAAGGTTCGCGAGGGTGGCGCCATTGGCCGGGCCCTGGCGGTGAGCCGGCTGTTTCCGCCCATGAGCATCCACCTTATTTCCAGCGGCGAAGCCAGTGGCGAGCTGGACAGCATGCTGGAGCGTGCCGCGGCTCACCAGGAAAGCGAGATGAACTCGCTGATCAATACGCTGCTGGGGACCTTGGAGCCGGCCCTGATCGTCTTTATGGGGCTGGTTGTCTTATTGATCGTGATGGCCATTCTGCTACCTATTTTCCAGATCAACCAGCTGGTTGCCTGACGTCTAATGTGCTGAAAATCTTCCGTTTTTATGCGGCATTGTGGACCACTTCACAAGTTACGAATTTCGTCATTGCCAAGACCTTGACTTAGCGCTATAACAGCGGCGTTCAAGCTTTAAACGTAATAACACTTTGTGTCTTCCGCCTGGTAGGGAGGGGTGGATATGAGTGAGGTTGAGGCTACCGGTTTCGAGCCTGAAGACGAGTTTGACGAACCCACCATCGTGCGTGAGTCGACGGACAACGTCGGCGATGTTTCCGTGGAAATCAACGTAGAAGCGCTGCTGCACGATCTGGAAGTGGATGGTCTTCTGAGCAGTGAAGGCCAGGGTCCGGAGGCGGCACGGCGCAGACTCGAAGAGATGATGGAACAGAAACGCGCCGCTCGTGAGTTGGAAGATTTCGACGACTACGACATTTAGGGGCCGCCCCGAAACCTAGCGGAAATCTCTCGAGGGCAGCGTTAGCTGCCCCAGCAGTCGGCTATTATCCTCCAGGTCGTGGGCAATCACATGCAGAACCTCCCCCTGCCGTTGCACCTCACCCCGAACGCCCAATAGCGACGAACCCAAAAGCACCTTGCGCTGCTGCTCGGCCAGCGTCTGCCAAACAATAAGGTTGATATAGCCGGTCTCATCCTCCAGCGTCACAAAGGTGACCCCGCTGGCACTGGACGGCCGTTGCCGGTTAATGACCAGACCAGCGGTATAGACTCGTGCCCCGGAGCAAAACTCTCTTAAGCCTGCCGCCGTAACGGTCTGCAGGGCCTGCAGAGACTCGCGCAGCAGTGCCATAGGATGGCGGCGCAGACTCACGCCCAGATGGCGATAGTCGGCGACGATATTGTCACCCTCCGAGGGTGGCTTTAACAGCGGCACCGCTTCCGGGATACGGATTTCCGCGAGCAGCGCTGTTGGCGCCTGCACCCCGGCCACGTCCCAGCGGGCTCGATGCCGATCACTGGTAAAACCCGCGTATGCGTCGGCGGCCGCTAACGCGCCCAGATCCTTGCGGCCCAAACGGCTGCGCTCGGCCAGATCCTGGGCGCTGCTGAACGCCCCCAACCGGCGCGCCCCAACGAGCGCCTCAGCACCACGCTGGGAGAACCCCTTGACCAGCCGTAAGCCCAGACGCAGCAATGGTCTGCCCAGGGCATCGCGCTCCAGGCTGGAATCCCAATCACTGTGATTCACATCAACAGGCCGGACTTCTACACCGTGCTCGCGGGCACAGCGCACCAACTGGGCCGGCGCATAAAAGCCCATCGGTTGGCTGTTCAGCAACGCGCAGAAGAACACGGCAGGTTGATGGCATTTCAGCCAGGCGGACACATACACCAGCAACGCAAAACTAGCGGAATGGGACTCAGGGAAACCATATTCCCCGAACCCTTGGATCTGCTGGAAGATTTGCTCAGCAAATTTCTGACTGTAGCCGCGCTTACGCATGCCGCGGATCAGCCGTTTCTCGAAGGAACCCAAGCCGCCGCGGCGCTTCCAGGCAGCCATCGCCCGCCGCAAAGCATCCGCCTCGCCGGCGCTGAAACCCGCGGCCACAATCGCCAGCTGCATCACCTGCTCCTGAAAGATCGGAACACCTAAAGTGCGCTGAAGCACCTCCTCCACGGCTGCGCTGGGATAGGCGACCGGCTCTTCGCCGTTTCGGCGGCGCAGATAGGGGTGCACCATATCGCCCTGGATCGGGCCCGGACGAATGATGGCTACCTCGATAACCAGGTCGTAGTAACAACGGGGTTTGAGCCGCGGCAGCATAGCCATCTGGGCCCGGGATTCGATCTGAAAAACGCCCATTGTGTCGGCGGCGCAAATCATGTCGTAAACAGCGGGGTCTTCAGCCGGCACATCGGCCATGCTCATGGATTTACCGTAAAATGTTTTGATCAACTCGAAGCTGCGCCGGATAGCGGACAGCATCCCCAGGCCCAGCACGTCTACCTTGAGCAGCCCCAACTCTTCCAGGTCATTCTTATCCCACTGAATCACGGTGCGTTCAGGCATCGCTGCATTTTCAATAGGAACCAGGCGACACAGGGGACCCTGGGAAATAACGAAGCCACCCACGTGCTGGGACAAATGGCGCGGAAAGCCCATCAGGCTGCGCACCAACCGCAAGAACTGGATAATCAGCGGGCTGTTAGCCGCCAGCCCAATATCGCGCAGCCGCTCTGGGTCAATCTCACCCCCATCCCACCACTGCAGGGACTTGGCCAGAGCATCTACCTGATACTCGCCGAGCCCCAGGGCTTTGCCCACATCCCGCACAGCGCTGCGAGCCCGATAGGTCATGACCGTGGCGGCTAGCGCGGCCCGGTCACGGCCGTATTTCTCATAGATGTACTGAATGACCTCTTCGCGCCGCTCATGCTCGAAATCCACGTCGATATCTGGCGGCTCGTTGCGTTCCTTGGAGATAAAACGCTCTACCAGCATGGCCATTCGCGCCGGATCCACTTCCGTAATACCCAGGCAGTAACACACGGCGGAGTTGGCGGCCGAGCCCCGACCCTGACAAAGAATGCCCTGGCGGCGGGCAAACTGGATGATGTCGTGAACGGTCAGGAAATAGGGTTCGTATTTCAGCTCGGCGATGAGCTTAAGCTCATGCTCGATCAGCTGACACACCTTGTCCGGCGTACCGTTGGGCCAGCGCCAGGCCATACCCTGCTCGGTGAGCTTGCGTAAGTGACTTGCCGGCGTCTCGCGATCTGGAATCAGCTCATAGGGATATTCATAGCGCAGCTCATCCAGGGAAAAATGACTGCGCTGGGCAATCTCCAGAGTCTGGGCCAGCAGCTCCTTTGGATAGAGTGCGCCTAACCGTCGCCGGGAGCGCAAATGGCGCTCGCCGTTGGCATGTAGACCGAATCCTGCCTGTTGCAGAGTTGTGCGTTGCCGGATGGCCGTTACGGTGTCCTGCAGGGCGTGCTGACTATGCTCATGCATATGCACGTTGCCGCTGGCGACTGCGGGTAAACCCAGCTGATCTGCCATATGGCACCAGCGCTTCAGCAGCCGCTGATCATGCCCCGTAGCCAGCAGCTCTACGGCCAGCCAGACCCGCCCGGGAAAGGTCCTTGCCAGCCACTGACCGGCAGCCACCGACGTTTCTTCGCCGGGCAGCCACAGGATGAGGCACCCGCTGGATGCCAGGGCGGCATGTAAATCCTCGCGCTGCAGCGAATAGGCGCCCTTTGCTGCTGCCCGGCGACCCTGCGTGATCAGCTCGCACAGATCGCCATAGGCGGCGCGGTCGGTAGCCAGCACCACAACCTGAAGCCCATCTTCCAACGTCAATTCGCTGCCGATGATCAGTTTGATGCTTAAGGATTTGGCCGCTGCATGAGCCCGGACCACACCGGCTACCGAGCACTCGTCGGTCAAGGCCAATGCCTCATAGCCCAGTTCGGCGGCACGCTGGATCAGCGCTTCCGGGTGGGAGGCACCACGCAAAAAACTGAAATTGCTCAGGCAGTGCAGCTCTGCATAAGCCGGAGCACCGCTGCTAGCCGAAGATGCCATGTAAATACCAGCCCCGACGACCGCGTCGCTGGCGATAAATCCAAAGATCCATACCGACCGGGTTGCGGGCGTGATAGTAGTCTCTGGCCACATCGCGGCCGTCCCACCAACCGGTCTCGATACGCTCCGGCCCCTGCTTAAGCGACAGCGCACCCTCGTAACAGGGTCCGTCCGAAGACACTACCAAGGGCACAGGCTTTTGCAGCATCCACAGTGGCCGGCTGAGGTTGACCTGCGGCACCAGCGCTGCCCGGCCCAGATCTTCATCCACCTTCGCCCAGGCCGACTCGGGGCGATGTTCCGGCACCAGACACAATCCGTAAACAGCCTCTGCACCAAAACGATTGCGCAGACACTCGATGAGCTCTGCCGTATCAGCAGAGCGGCGACCGTCAGGCTGACTAAACAACTGGCCAGTAGCGGGCTTCAGCGGCTCCAGGCGGGAGGTGCGCAGGCTCAGCGCGATGACCGGTGCGGGTAATATGATCTGTTCCAACCTGTCTTTGAGCAGCCGTGCAAAGCGGGCGGTGGAAAAACTGGGCTCCAAAGTCGCGATGCGCGTCACCGTGGACCCGTGATGCAGATGCTGAAATGTAAACCGCACCTCCCGTACGGCAACCTGACGCCCGCGCAATGCCAGACCCATTTCCCTCAACAGCTGTTCGCTGGCTTCCTGCAACTCGGTGACTTGCTCAACATCTCCGGGAAACTGCAGCGTTGCGGTGAGACGTTGGGGCGTGCGGAATTCAAGTCGCGGATCACTATGCTTACCCAACGCCCGGTCCAGATCCCGCACATATTCCGGGCCCAACCGGCGAGCCAGGCCGTCCCGGGGTAGTCGCAGGCAATCACCCACAGTGGTAATTCCCATTTCCTTAAGCGTCCGCAGCGGTTTCTCAGACCAGCCGGTCACGGCGAGAGTCAGAGTGCTCAAGTTGCCCACCAGCTGATCAGCGCACACCGCGCTGCAACCGCCGCCCCGGGCCAACCAGAGCGCAGCACGGGAATAGGGTGCTACGGCAAGTTGGTAGCTCAGCTGCCAGCGCTCAAGACTCTGCCGCAGCCGACTCTCAAGTGCCTGTAAGCCACCGAACAGTCGCAGACTGCCACCCACCTCCAGCAGCAGTGCATCGGGCCTTTCCAGACTGACTAAAGAGGTAAAACGTCTTGCCCAGCCGGCAAGAAATTCCAGCAGACGCGTTTCCCGGCGTCGCTCCCGGGCATGGACTTCCAGTTGGGGTACCAGCACATAAGCGGCGTTCAGCTTGAGCCCCGGCAGAACGCCCAGCGCGGCAGCAGACGGATCAGACCGCAGAATGCGGCACTGGCCACCCTGGGTCTCAACCACCGCTGTGGGCTCACCGGGATGCCTGATCAGAGCTCGCAGGGGCAGATCTGGAAAGGTCAGCGCCAACCAGAGTTTTTTCCCCGAAGCCGAGTCACGCAGGCTAAGCTGCGCTGACTTAAGTGCAGCGGGCGCCTTGGGCTGTCCGGGGAAAAGAGAAAGGGCCCCAGCTGGAACACTTAATCCACGCTTGCGGGACAAAGCCGGATTCCAGCAACAATGCGCGGGTAGCCTCCCCTGCATTTCAAAATCTGAACATCCACGCCTTGAGCGCTTGCGCTCAATTTAAGCCGTAACGCGGCAGGAGAGTTCTGATGGACGCTTTGAGCAGGTCGAAAGATGATGCCCCAACATCCACCCTCCTCCGCAGCGAGTTGCAGGCGGCGTAATGCGGTATCGTCAGCCTGGTCAACCCAGGCAAGTACGGCAGCGCAGGAACCGGAGCGCAACGCTTGTTCTGTGGCCCATAGACAATCTTTTGCGTTGGCGTTGGGATGCACCAGCAGCACGCGACTTAAATCCACGCCATAGCTGGCCAGTGCCGGCGCATAGGGCACGAACGGTGGCGCAATCCAGGCGATCCAACCGGATAACGCTTCATCAGTAGTCGGCTGCCGGCTTAAAGCTGCTAAAGCCGGCATTAGTAGCTTCAGCTCACCAATCCCATAGTGATCCAGGAACACTTCAGTCAGCGCACCCAGGGGCCAACCGCCGCCCGGCAAAGCGTTATCCAAAGGATCGATACCGGTTGCCAGAACGCCGCCGCGCCACTGGATTTGGCTGGTTCTAGCGCTCCAGATGCGTGGATCTTGTAAGAGTTCTTCGATGTCCACTTTTGATGGCCTCACTTGCAGGAGCGGCCGTTAAGCGGGGGCTTAGTCCGATTGATGCATTGGTCACAGCCACTCTCTGCATAAAAACCGCCCTGAATTACATCACCGAGTCGCGAACCACTCCGACAACCACGCCCTCGATGGTTAACGGTTGTTGACGCAGATCAACGCGGATAGGCGCAAATTCCGGATTCTCTGGCAATAACCAGACCCAATGCCCCTCCTGCCGGTAGCGCTTGACGGTGACTTCATCTTCAAGGCGAGCGACGACAATCTGACGATTACGCACTTCCGGTGTGCGATGCACTGCAACCAGATCACCATCCAGAATGCCTACATCCTTCATACTCATGCCCCGCACGCGCAGCAGATAATGGGGCTTGTCAGCAAAAATCTGCGGATCGACCCGGTAGTGCGCCTCGATATGCTGTTCCGCCAGGATCGGCTGTCCGGCAGCAACCTGACCTACCAACGGTAAGCCCAGCTGCTCACGCAGCGAGTCCTTGAGCTTGATCCCCCGGGAAGAGCCAGGAATCAGCTCCAAAACGCCTTTACGCTGCAGAGCACGCAAATGCTCCTCGGCCGCATTCACTGATCGAAAACCCAGGTGCTGGGCAATCTCGGCGCGCGTTGGAGGACGTCCGGTTTCGTTTATAACATCCTGTATTAATGAAAGTATTTGGTTCTGTCGAGGCGTCAATTCCGGCATCTGGTCAATACCTGTACTTATTAACAGTATCTGTTATTATATACAGCCCTCGTCGTTTAGCGTCAAGCGCAGCCGCAACCTCCCAATCTCTGGATACCCGCTGCTTCACACCTTTTTTAAGGGTGCTGAAATAGACTGCCCACGGCAAAATTCCCCCGCCCTGCTCCCTGTCAATAGCTCGGTATTGCCCTTAGCGCCTGTCGCTCGCTAACGACACATTGCCAAGCCACTCCCGCTGGCCCATGATCAAAATGCAAAACATTGATTCCAAAGAAGCTACTCATTGCAGTAGCGACCGCTTTGGGAAATAATTGCGCTCGTTTCAATTCTCACTCAGGGGAACAGCTAATGACCAACAAACTGCAGACCGCCTTGAAGGTAGGCGCATTGACAGCCTGCGTGGCGATCGCATCAGGTTGTGCCACTATCACCCAAGAGCAACTGGACGCTGTGCGTGCCACTGCCGAGAAAGCGGCCAGCGATGCGACTGCCGCCGCCAGTGCCGCCAGTGCTGCCGAGCGGGCCGCCAACGAAGCCCGTCAGATGGCTTCCGGCGCTCAGAGCACGGCCAATCAGGCTCTGTCAGCAGCCAATGCCAGCCAGGCTTGCTGTGATGCGACTAATGAGAAGATCGACCGCATGTTCCAGAGGTCGATGTCGAAATAACTACCCGATATACCGATTTCAAAACGCCGTTGGCCCAGGCCGACGGCGTTTTTTTTTGCCCACGCGATGAGCGTGTTTAATAGGACAGCTCGACCAGCTGCAGCGGTCGGTTATCGCTGCGCTCGGCTTCCGCGCGCTCGGCTTTTGAGATAGGGGCGGGTATACCCGAGGTCGTACGAAATACGGTCTCGGCCAGATCCCAGTCCAGGCGGGTAGATCGCTCTGCGGTAGCCTCCACCAACAGCCGGGTTATGGCCGTGGGTGTCCACTTGTCATCGTCCCGTTCCTCATGCAGCGGCGGATGCGCCTCCAGATAAAGACCGTCGCCGCCCCACCCCAGCTTATAGGGCTGGTTGACAATACGTACCGATGTACCCACTGGGATCATTTTAAAAAGGGCCGCGATATCCTCCGGATACATCCGGATGCACCCGTGAGTGACACGCATCCCAACACCAGCCGGCCGATTGGTGCCATGAATCAGGTAGCCCGGCAGGCTGAGCCGCATCGCATGACGGCCCAGGGGATTGTCCGGCCCTGGCGGCACGATCCTGGGCAAAATCCGGTTTTCGGCAGCGTGCTCCTCGCGAATGGACTCCGGCGGATAC
This sequence comes from Gammaproteobacteria bacterium, assembly GCA_041556855.1. Classification (GTDB taxonomy): domain Bacteria; phylum Pseudomonadota; class Gammaproteobacteria; order Steroidobacterales; family JBFFHS01; genus JBFFHS01. The sequence continues at coordinate 42,739 of JBFFHS010000006.1, read as the reverse complement.
CAGCTCGGATCCGTGACCTTGCTGACCACTTGCGCGCGGCCCAGTGGGGTATTCCAGTCCATGCGGCCGATGCTGATGGGAAAGGTGATCACCCGGGCCTCGTCACCGTCATTCGGTGGATAGTAGTAAAGCCGCAACTCCGGGAGATTGATCACGATACCCTCCCGGGGGGCTCGCGGCAGCAGAAAGCGGGTCGGCAAAACGACAGCGGTGCCTTCACCCGGCAACCAGGGATCTACGCCCGGATTCGCCAGGGCAATCTCATCGAAACCCACACCGTGGGCTCGGGCCAAGTCTGACAGCGTATCCTCATAGCGGGCCACGACCTCACTGACCACACCTACGAGTTCCGCCTGCCCGTCCGGCAGCAGAAATTCAACCGCGACCGCCGGCCACGCCCCGAGCCCACTGAGCACCGCCAGGAGGCACACTCGAAACATTGAGCGAGGCTTATTTTTCATACACATAGCCCGATTATACGCAGTTGAGATGAAAAAGGTTGAGCCCCGGCGCCTGTGCTATGCTCCGCCCCCCAGGAGAACCCGTCCATGACTATTCGCGTCGTCTTTGAGATCGGCCCCCGGGATCTGCAGCGATTTCGAGCTGAAATGCGCCGGGCCCGCCGCCGGGTCGCCGGCGTTGCCACCAACGATATCCTGGCCGCGGCCGAAAAGGCCCTTGCCGCTATCATCAAGGATGAAGCGCCCGACTTCATTGGCGAACGCCTGCCCCGCCTTGAGACGCTGATCGGTATGGTACGCGACGAGGACTGGGCTCTGCCCAAGTCGCAACGCCATAAGGTATTGAGCGTGCTAGCATATTTTTGCGATCCGGATGATCTCATCCCAGACGTGATCCCGGGTCTCGGACTCCTTGACGACGCTATCATGATTGAGTTGATCTTTCGTGACCTGCATCACGACCTCGAGGCATTCGAAGACTTCCGTCATTATCGAGAGACCTACTACAAGCGCCACAAGATCGGCCGCGATGCGGTTACTCGGGCCGCGCGGATCAAGGCACGGCGCAAAGAACTCCTGGATCGCGCCAATCGCCGCAGACGCCGCGACCGCGAGCACGGGGGCAAAGGGGTATTTTAGACTTGCAGTTGGTGCAGGGCGCTAAAAACGCACCAGATTCGCACCCCAGGTAAATCCGCCACCAAAAGCCTCCAGCAGCAGCAGATCGCCGCGCCGGATGCGGCCATCCTTCACCGCCACATCCAACGCCATGGGCACAGACGCGGCCGATGTGTTGCCGTGATCCTGTACTGTCAGGATGACCCGTTCCATGGGTAGCTTTAGCCGCTTGGCGGTGGCCTGGATGATACGGATATTGGCCTGATGAGGGATCAGCCAATCGATGGCGCCCTGCTCCAGATCATTATGGGCCAGCACCTCGTCCACCATGTTCTCCAGTGTCTTCACCGCAACTTTAAAGACTTCGTTACCCCGCATGCTCAGATAGTCCCGAGTCGTGGGGTCCTCGGGCAGCTTTGAGGCGCCCGAGGGGAAGTAGAGCAAATCTCGGTATTTGCCGTTAGCTCCCAGGTGGCTGGAGATGATGCCGGGCTCATCGGCGGGTTGGAGAATCACCGCACCTGCGCCGTCGCCAAACAGCACACAGGTTTCACGCTCCGTCCAATCTGTGATGCGTGACAGGGTCTCCGCGCCGATAACCAGCGCACAGCGCGCCTGCCCGCCACGGACAAAGCTATCGGCAATGCTGAGCGCGTACACAAAGCCGCTGCAGGCGGCTTCCACGCTGAAAGCAGCCATCCCATGCAGTCCCAGTCGCTCCTGCACAATGGTGCCCACGTTGGGAAACACCACGTCCGGCGTGGTTGTGCCGACAACGATGAAATCAATTTCGGACCGGTCTACGCCCGCATCCTCAATAGCCTTGAGCGCAGCGCCGTAGGCCAGGTCGCTGGTGGTCTCATCGTCCGCGGCAATATGACGGCGCTCGATGCCCGTGCGCGTCCGAATCCACTCGTCGGAGGTATCGACCATCTTCTCCAGATCGAAATTGGTCAGCACCCGTTCCGGGAGATAACGACCGACGCCGGCTATGCGCGAATACATTGTGAAGCTTCGTCCTCGATGAGTTGACCGATCTGCACGGGTACGCCCTTGCGAGCCTCTACGATGGCGGTGTTGATAGCCATCTCAAATGCCAGGGCATCCGCCCCACCATGACTCTTGATGACGATGCCATTCAAGCCAACCAGGCTGGCACCATTGTAACGGCGGTAGTCGAGCCGCGCGCGCAGCGCATTCAAAGCCGGTAGCGCCATCAGACCCTGCAGCCGCCGCACGGCGCCAGCCGAAAATTCCTCCTTGAGAAACGTGCCGATCACGGTAGCCAGACCCTCCATGGTCTTGATCGCGACGTTGCCACTGAAGCCATCGCTGACCACCACATCGACGATGCCTGAGAAGATGTCGTCCCCCTCTACAAAACCAACGTAGTTAAGATGGCCCCGGGACAACAGCTCGCCGGCTTCGCGCACAACCTCGTTGCCCTTAATGTCCTCTTCACCGATATTCAGCAGGCCCACGCGTGGATTGTCGATCTCCAGGATATCGCCGGCGACGACAGAACCCATCAGGGCAAACTGACGGAGATGCTCAGCGCTGCAACCTACGTTAGCGCCCAGATCAAGCATGAAGGTCCGCCCGGTCAGGCTGGGCACCGCCGCGATGATGGCTGGGCGGTCAATCCCCGGGAGCATCTTCAGCACGTAACGGGCGGTAGCCATCAGGGCACCGGTGTTGCCGGCACTGACACAGGCATCCGCCTCCTGCGCCTTCACCAACTCGATCGCCACCCGCATGGATGAATCTTTTTTCTTGCGCAGCGCCTCCCGGGGCGGCTCATCCATGGACACCACGTCGTTGGCAATGCGGAATTTCAGGCGGGTGCCGTACTCGTCGCCGGCTTCACGACGCGCCGCCTCCACGATATGACTCTGCCCCACCAGAATCAGACTGACCGAATCATCCTTGGCGAGGACTGCCAACGCCGCCGGCACCGCGACGGCGGAACCACGATCACCCCCCATAGCGTCAAGCGCAATGGTGACTTTGCGACTCATGAAAACCCGGCCTTAATTAGGGCTTGGCTGGCGGGCGGCCAGGTGCCGCCGGAGAAGACTATTCGTCCTCGTCCTGAGCCACTTCGACAATTTTACGGCCACGATAGTAGCCGTCCGCTGAAATGTGGTGGCGCAGGTGAGTCTCCCCGGTAGTCTGGTCGATAGACAGGGCAGGCTTTTTCAGCGCATCGTGAGCCCGCCGCATACCGCGTCGGGAAGGCGTCTTGCGGCTCTTTTGAACAGCCATGGCATTTCTCCTAAAGCTCTCGGCGCCCTTGTGAACTGTGAGCCGAGGTCAATCGCTGGCCAACCCGGTGACGCGCTCGGCGAGCGTGCCACAATCCTTTTCATCGGCATGGCGCGGCACGAGCGGCAACGCCATAATCAACTCGTCTTCCAGCAGGGCGACCGGCTGCAACCTGGTTTCTTCCAAAAGCAGCGGCTCGTAGCCCTCCGGCGCGTAATCTTCCGAACCGCCCGGCTCGATGACGGCCAGCAAACTGCGCTCGGCCAGGGTTATTGTAAATGGTTCCAGACAGCGTTGGCACACCACGCGCAACACCGCCTCGTAATCAATCTGCACCGTCACGCCCTGTCCCGGCCGCTCATCGAACCGAAACCGAGCGGTGACAGCACCGCGGACCGAGTCCAGAAGATCCCGCAAACGCCCCAGCTCTGCGATCTCCACCTCACCCGTCAGCTCGGCTTTCTGGCTGCCCAGGAGGCCCGGATCATACCAGCCGGTCAGCGCGCGGGACATAACCGAAGTATGATAGGCATGGGCACCCGAGCTGTCAAAGAGTTCTCAGCTAACCTTATGTTTTTGAAAAGATCCTCACTGAATGACTGACCTAATCCTGGCCTCTGGATCACCTTATCGGCGGGCGCTGTTAGCGCGCCTGCGACTGCCGTTCACCTGTTTGCCAGCGAATGTGGACGAGGAACGTCAGCATCAAGAAAGCCCGCGTGACCTGGCATGCCGCCTGGCACGTTCCAAGGCGCGGGCCGTCGCCCGGCCGGCAAGTGTTGTGGTGGGTTCCGATCAAGTGGCCGTGCTGGGTGATCGGGTGCTGGGTAAGCCGGGCAGCCACGACCGTGCCCGGCGTCAGTTACGCCAGGTGCGCGGGCAGTCAGTCAGCTTCCTGACCGCCGTGGCCCTGCTGGATACCCGCCGCGACGTCTGGCGCGACCATCTGGACCAGACCCGGGTGCGCTTCCGGCCACTCAGCGACGCCGAGATCGACAGCTACCTGGCCGCCGAACAGCCCTACGACTGCGCCGGGTCCTTCAAGGTTGAAGGCCTGGGCATCAGCTTGTTCGAAGAAATCAGCTGCAGCGATCCCACCGCGCTGATCGGCCTGCCGCTGATCTGGCTCAGCCAGGCGCTTTCTGAGGTGGGACTCAATCCGCTGTTATCGTCATCCTGAACTCAGCCGTGCCAGCACTTCGGTGAGTTCACCCGGCAACGGCGCGCTGAAGGTCTGCTCATGCTCGCTGCCTGGCCAGGTAAAGCTTACCGACTGGGCGTGCAGGAATAGACGCTTCAGCCCAAGCCGCTTCATGGCTCGATTGAAGCGGGGGTCGCCATAGCGCTCATCGCCGGCAACAGGGTGCTCCATGGCGGCAGCCTGCACCCGAATCTGATGGGTCCGGCCGGTGCGAATCTGCACGGCCATCAGCGTGGCTTGGGCGCCAAAAAACTCGACCGGCTTGAACTCGCTTACGGCCAGTCTGCCCTCCGGGTGCACCACCACAAAGCGTTCCCCGTCGCGGCGGTGAGTGGTCTTCAGAGGTGTCTCGATCAGCTGAGTACCGCGGTCCCAAGGACCGCGCACCAACGCCAGATAGTGCTTATCGATAGCATCTGCCCGGAGAAACTCGTGCAACACGCGCAGGGCGCTGCGCCTCTTTGCGACCAGGACAATCCCGCTGGTGCTGCGATCCAACCGATGAGCAAGTTCCAGGTAGGGACTATCCGGACGGGCCGCTCGCAGGGTTTCGATCAAACCTAAACTGATGCCACTGCCGCCGTGCACGGCCAGACCAGATGGCTTGTCCAGGACGATCAGCCTGTGATCCTCGTGGAGGATCCGCTTCTCCAACCAGGCCACTGACTGCTCATCCACGGCGGCGTTGGACGCACGACTCAGGCGCACCGGTGGCACCCGAACCTGGTCGCCGCTCGCCAGGCGTTGGCTGGGCTTGGCCCGACCACGGTTGACTCTAACCTGCCCAGAGCGAATCAGACGATAGACATGGCTGCGCGGAACACCCTTCAGTCGGCGGAGCAGGAAGTTGTCCAGACGCTGCCCCTCAGAGTCCGGGTCGACCTCCAGCATGCTGACCCGGGTCGATGGTGCCTGGTGGGACTGTTTACTGGCCATAGGCCTCATTGAGCGGCGGCTGAGCGGTTGTTATAGTACCAACCGGGCCTGACGGCGAGAGCCTGAATTGGCAAGCCTAGGCCCTACAGGTTACTCGAGCGACTCCACGTCTAGAGTCGTTTTTTTGGGTGTTTAGTAATTCGGCTGGTCTGAGACAGCCCGGAGAAACCCCGCTGAGCCACAGCGGGGATCCGATGTCCGCACCGATCTGCATGAACATGAACGTCATGGGAACAGCCATGTGGCAAGCTACTGAGCCACGCAAAATGGGCACCAAGCGCCCAGCCACGCCGCCGTGGAGCGGCGCCCCATCGTGTTCTCAGCTGTGGGTCAGCGTATCCGGGACAAAGACGGCCTTGACTGGATCAAGGGACTATGAAAAGAATGCTGGTCAATGCAACTCAGGAAGAAGAGTTGCGTGTGGCCATGGTAGATGGCCAAAAGCTTTGCGATCTCGACATCGAGGTTCCCTCCCGGGAACAACGTAAAGCCAATATCTACAAGGGCAAGATCACCCGGATCGAGCCCAGCCTGGAAGCAGCGTTTGTCGACTACGGGGCTGAACGCCACGGCTTCCTGCCGTTGAAAGAAATTTCCAGTGAGTATTACGTCGGCGACGCAGACGCTGGGGAGCGACCCAACATCAAGGATGTCCTGCGGGAGGGTCAGGACATCGTCGTGCAGGTGGAGAAGGAGGAACGGGGTACCAAGGGTGCTGCGCTGACCACCTACGTGAGCCTTGCTGGCCGTTTCATCGTGCTGATGCCCAATAACCCCCGCGCCGGCGGTGTCTCACGCCGCATCACGGGCGAGGACCGGGAGATCGTGCGACGCTCGCTGGAGGAACTTAACCTGCCCGAAGGGATGGGCTGCATCGTGCGAACGGCGGGCGTGGGCCGGAGCGCCGAAGAGCTCCGCTGGGATGCAGATTATCTGCTCAGCGTTTGGGAGGCCATCAAACAGGTGGTGCTGACCAAGCCCTCGCCATTTCTGATCTATCAGGAAAGCAACGCCATCGTTCGGGCGCTGCGGGATTACTTTTCCCAGGATATCGGCGAAGTGCTGATCGATGATCCGGGCGTATTCGGCGAGGCACGCGACTTTATGGAACGCGTGATGCCTCACAATCTCCGCAAGTTGAAGCTCTATGAAGATGAGAAGGTTCCGCTATTTACCCGTTTTCAGATTGAGAGCCAGATCGAGTCGGCATTCCAGCACTCGGTCACCCTGCCGTCGGGTGGCAGCATTGTTATCGACCACACTGAAGCGCTGACAGCCATCGATATCAACTCAGCCCGTGCCACCAAGGGCGGCGACATCGAGGACACGGCCCTTAATACCAATCTGGAAGCAGCTGACGAAATCGCCCGCCAGATGCGCATTCGCGATCTCGGTGGCCTGGTGGTGATTGATTTCATCGACATGGGTCCCCAGCGCAATCAGCGAGAGGTGGAGAACCGCCTCCGCGAAGCGGTGCGCCAGGATCGGGCCCGCGTACAGATTGGCCGAATCTCCCGTTTTGGACTGTTGGAACTGTCGCGGCAGCGGCTGCGTCCGTCGCTGGGCGAGTCGACTCACGAAGTGTGCCCCCGCTGTAACGGAATCGGCCATGTGCGGGGCGTTGAATCCCTCGCTCTGTCGATTCTACGCCTGGTGGGTGAAGAGGCACGCAAGGAGCGTACCGCCAAAGTCATTACCCAATTGCCTGTCGACGTTTGCAACTACGTGCTGAACGAGAAACGGGACTGGGTAAATGCCATTCAAGATCGGGACGGCGTGCAGGTGGTACTGGTGGCCAACCCGCAACTGGAAACGCCCAACTATATGATCAGGCGCGTCCGCGACGATGAAGTGGGAGCCGCGGAAAATGCCGCCACCAGTTACAAGATGGTGGAGACCGACGCGGACATGAGTGAACAATTCGTCAGCGCCGCTACCGGTGCGGCTGTGACAGAGCAACCCGCGATCAAAGGGCTTGTCCCGAGCCAGCCCGCGCCACCGCCTCCGGCGCGCAAGCCGGCACAGGAAGAGGCGGCCGAGGTTGGCCTGTTTCGGCGCCTGTTCGGCTGGCTGTTGCCAGAACCGGCACGTCCAAAAAAGCGCGGGCGGCGCCCCGGCAGCCAGGCCCGCAAAGGCGGTGGGCAGCCACAGCGACGCCGCAGCAGCGCGGACAAACGCGGTCGCAGCGATGGTAAGGGGCGTGCTGGCAACCAGAAATCAGCCGCCAAACAGGCGCCGAAAGGCGGACAACAATCAGGACAGAAAGGGCAGCCGAAAGGGGCACAGAAAGGCCAGCGGGAAGGTGCCCAACAGCGTAAGCAGGCGACCGAGGGGGCTCGTTCCTCACGGGGCCGCCGGGGCGGACGCCGACGGCGTGGCGGCCGCGGGGGCCAGGCCCAGGATGCTCGCGGGAAGGCGGCCGATAGTCAGCCCGAGCCCGGCCAAGGTCCGACCACGGACACGGCTCGGGCCGATGCCGCTGCCCAGAGCGCGCCGCAGCAGGGGGACGCGCCGGCGCCGGCAAAGCCGCGTCCGGCAGCGTCGTCAAGCGCGTCCGGCAACGGTTCCGAGCGACCCGCGGCTGCGCCGGGCCCCAGCGACAAGGCCAGCACCGCTGGCCCCGCTGCTACCCCGCGTGTGGCAACGCCTGAGCCAAAGCAGCCCGCGGCACCACCACAGGAAAACAAGGCCCCGCCGACGGCAGCGGCCAAGTCCGAACCGCAGCCGGCCCCAGCGGTCGCCGCGGCGGCAGAACCCGCGAAGGCTCCACCACCTCAGACGGAGAACGCCAGTCGGGGATCAACCGAATAAGTTTGCGCGGCCTGGTCAGGAAACCGGGCCGCGGTCCTTGCCTCCGGACGTGGACGGCACGTTAGTGAGCAACTCGCTCGCGAGTCCACGGGCAGCCTCCTCGACGAGATCCAGCACGTATTCAAAGCCGACGGCACCGCCATAATAGGGATCCGGGACGTCACGCCGACCCAGCGCAGGGGCAAAGTCCAGAAATAGACGCACCCGATCGGCAAGCTCCCCCGGGCTCTGCTGCACCAGCACTTCGTAATTCAGTTCGTCCATGGCCAGCACGTAATCAAAGACATGGAAGTCCTCGGCGCGTACTTTGCGGGCCCGCTGCTCGCTGATGTCTATGCCGCGCCGAAGCGCTGCCCGCTGGGCGCGCGGATCCGGCGGCTCGCCGGTGTGATAGGCGTGGGTTCCTGCCGAGTCCACTTGGACGATGAGTTCTGGCGCCATCTCGGTCACCACCTTGCGGAATACGCCCTCTGCCGTGGGCGATCGGCAGATGTTGCCCATGCAGACAAACAGCACGTTGAAATGGGGATCAGCTGACATGGCGTCCTGCTTCCGGGACTTGCGGCGAAATAGGCCCCACAGGGGAGCCAGCAATGAATTTAACCAGGCGGACATCCCCAGCCAATACCCTGTGTGATCAGTCATCCATTATACCTGCGCCCGCGGCAGTCACAGGTTGCTATAGTCTCGCCCAGCGCCGAACTGGGCGAGACTCATGAAAATCGTTTGTGCTCCCGACAGTTTCAAAGAGTGCTTGAGCGCAGCGGAGGCTGCCGCTGCCATGGCCGCGGGCGTGATGCAGGCATGCCCGAACGCCGTTGTGGACCGGTGCCCCGTCGGCGACGGCGGTGAGGGAACCGCGGCCACCCTGCTGGATGCGCTCGGCGGACGGATACACACCAGCCAGGTGACCGGCCCCCTGGGAGAGCCGCTGCACGCATCCTGGGCACTGCTTGATGACGGCACGGCCATCATCGAGATGGCTGCTGCGGCGGGCCTGACTCTGGTCCCGGTCGAGCAACGGGACCCCTTGCGCACGACCACCTTCGGGGTTGGCCAGTTGATGGCAGCAGCCTGCGCGGCCGGAGCAACACGCATGATCCTTTGCGTGGGCGGCAGCGCCACCAACGATGGCGGCGCCGGCATGGCCCAGGCCCTGGGGATCCGCTTTCACGACGCCCATGGAGCGGAGATCAAGACCCCGCTCACCGGCGGCGCGCTGCCCGACATTGCCCATATCAACGCCAGCGGCCGGCTGGCGCTGCTGGCTGATGTTGAGATCACAGTGGCCTGCGACGTCGATAACCCCCTGCTCGGATCTAACGGTGCGGCACGCATATTCGCAGCGCAAAAGGGGGCCTCCCCAACAGCCGTGCAGCGCCTGGAAGCAGGGCTGGCTCATCTGGCGCAGCTCATGGAGCGGGATCTGGGTATAGCTACGGCAAATACGCCGCGGGCCGGAGCCGCGGGTGGCTTGGGCGCCGGTCTGATGGCCTTTGCCGGCGCCACGCTGGCCTCAGGTATCGAGCTGGTGCTGGCTGCCGTTGATTTTGACCGGCGGATCAGGGGCGCCGACTTATGTCTGACCGGCGAGGGCTGCCTGGATGGGCAATCGCTGTCCGGGAAGGCCTGCCTGGGTGTTGCTCACGCCGCGGCCCGCCGGGATGTCCCGACGATCGCGCTGGTGGGCGCGCTGGGGCCGGACGCCACAGATGCGCTGGCTGCTGGCCTTGCCGACGCGCTGATCATCGGCCCTGGCCTGGATCGCGCTGAATCCATCCGCCGGGCGTCCGAGCTGCTCGCCGCAACCGCTGCGCGCGCGGTGGCACCCTACCGGCGGTAAAGCCCTCTTACAGCCCCCGCACCATGCTGCGCAGCTGCTCCAAATCCTCAGCCGTATCCACGCCGCGGGGCGGCTCACGACAGGCGTCAGCCACCAGAATCGTGAAGCCCAGATACAGCGCGCGCAGCTGCTCCAGCTGTTCCACAAGCTCCAGTTCGCAGGGCGGCTCGGCGGTCAAGCGGAAAAGCGCTGCAGCTCGGTAGCCGTATATGCCGACATGCCGTCGGGCACCCGGCGGCGGCGTCGTGAACTGTCCTTCGCTGCCCGGCTGCTGATCCCGCGGCCAGGGAATGGGGGCGCGGGAAAAATACAGGGCACGCCCCGCACGATCGGCAACCACGTTGACCATATGGGGATCCAACCACGCCTGCACCGTATCCACAGGCGTCACCAGGGTGGCCATCTCCGCCTCCGGCGCTCCAGCGAGAAGCCCCGCCACCTGCTGCACCAACGCCGGCGGCAACAACGGCTCGTCACCCTGGATATTGACCACAATCGTGTCCGGCTCCCAGCCGCGCTGCTCAGCCACTTCCGCGACGCGATCCGTACCCGAGGCGTGATCACCGCGGGTCATGACGACCTCAGCGCCGAATGCCTCACACGCGGCCGCGATCCGCTCATCATCAGTGGCCACGATCACCTCCTCGGCCCCGCTGCCAAGAGCGGCATTGTGCACCCAGCCAATCATGGGTCGCCCACCAAGATCGGCCAACGGCTTGCCCGGCAACCGGGTAGACGCGTAGCGGGCCGGGATGACTACTTTGAAGGGCGCCGTCATATCAGCGCGGAAAGGGAGGCTGACCTATCGCAGCTTCGATAGCGTACATCACCTGCTTGGAGTCAGCCTCCGTGAGCACGAAATCCACCGCCACGTACCACCACTGATCTGACACGGTCAGGGCCCGGGCCTTAACGGCATCCTTTTCGGTCATCAGCACAGTTAGATCATCGGCAAACGCAAGGTCATGGGCGGCTATCTTCGCATGGTCAGCAAGGGGGTGGGGCGCGACGGACAGGCCCAGACCCTCCAGCATGGTGAAAAACCGCTGCGGATGCCCGATGCCCGCTACGGCATGCACGGTCGTGCCCCGAAACGCATCCAACCGACGGGTCGCACCGGTTGCCAGTTGGCAGGCATTTCCGGGCAGCAAGCGGCCGCGCACGACCCGGCTGCCCCGGACCGAAACTGGGCCGCCGTTAATGAGCACCGCGCCGACCCGGTCCAGACGCTGCCGCGGCTCGCGCAGCGGCCCGGCCGGCAACAACAGACCATTACCGAGACCGCGTTCACCATCCACGACCGCAATCTCAAAGTCCCGCTGCAGCGCATAATGTTGCAGGCCATCATCGCCCACCAGTATGTTGCACTGATCCAGGATCAGGCGCGCCGCCGCGACCCGATCCGGGCCCACGGCCACGGGACAACCGCCACGCTGGGCCAGCAGCACCGGCTCGTCGCCGACCCAACCCGGATCGCTGTCCGGTCGCACCTGCTGCGGCCACGCGGTGGCGCTACCCTTGTAACCGCGACTGATGATCCCAGGCTGCCAGCCGGCCGCGCGCAGTTGCTCCACCAGCCACAGCACTACCGGCGTCTTGCCGCTGCCACCCACCGTGATATTGCCCACGATGATAACCGGAACGGGCAGCCGCACGCGGCGGAGCACGCCGAAGCGGTACAGCGCAACGCGGATAACAATCAACACCCGATACAGCCAGCTCAGGGGCCACAGCAGCCAGCGCAGCGCGTGGTTGCCATACCAGAGCTGGTTGATATCCACCGCCGCAGCTCAATCGGCAAACTGCATCTGATACAGGGCCTGGTAATGGCCTCCCCGGGCCAACAGTTCCCGGTGATTACCGGTTTCCACCACGGCGCCGTCATCCAGCACCACGATGCGATCGGCACTCTCCACGGTGGACAGCCGATGGGCAATCACCAGCGTGGTGCGATCCGCCATGAGCTCACCAAGCGCCGTTTGGATATGCCGCTCCGATTCCGTATCCAGGGCCGAAGTCGCCTCATCGAGAATCAGGATCGGCGAGTCTTTCAGCAAGGCCCGGGCAATCGCGATCCGCTGCCGCTGGCCGCCGGACAGCAACACACCCCGTTCACCCACCATGGCGTCCAAGCCGTCGGGCAGATCCCGGGCGAACTCGATCACGTGAGCCCGCTGCGCCGCTTGCTCGATCCGCTTCCGAGACGCGCCGTGCAGACCGCCATATGCGATGTTGTTGGCGATACTGTCGTTGAAGAGCACGATCTCCTGCGAGACCAGACTGATCTGCCGGCGCAGTTCGGCCAAGCCAAATTCCCGAATATCGATATCGTCCAGCAGAATCCGGCCCGCGGTCGGATCATAGAAACGCGGCAACAGACTGACCAGGGTACTCTTGCCGCTGCCCGAGCGTCCTACGATCGCGATGGTCTCACCCACAGCGACCTCCAGATCAATGTCCCGCAGCACGCTGCCTTTGTCATCGCCGTAGCTGAAGCTCACGCCCTGAAAAACCACTGACCCGCGGGCCCGCGCTATCCGACGAGAACCCGTATCCTTCTCCACCTCCTCATCCAGAAGCTCGAACAGGCTGGCGCCGCCCGCAATCCCCCGCTGCAGAGCCACGTTGACGTTGGTGAGTCTTTTTAAGGGCGCCATCAACATGGCCATGGCCGTCAGGAAGGCTATGAAGACGTCGCTGGAAAGGGATTGGAACATCGTCTCGCTGAAGGCGACCAGAATTACCGCGGCAATACCCGCGGCCGCCAGAAATGCCGTCAGCGCATCGCCGATAGCTTTGGCGGCAACCAGGCGCATGTTGAGACGGAAGTTGTCATGATTCGCTGCCGCGAAATGCTCCCGTTCGTACTGCTCACCCGTGAACACTTTGACGATGCGCTGCCCGGCGATGATCTCTTCGGTCACCCGGGTCACGTCGCCCATGGACCTCTGGATCCGGGTGCTGTAACGACGGAATACCTTACTCAGATAGTGAATCAACAAAGCAATCGTGGGCGCCGCGATGGAGATTAGAAGAGTCAGGGGCGGGCTCAGGTAGATCATGACGACTACCAGACCAATGATGGTAAAGCTGTCCCGAATGACCACCACCACCACGTTGGAGATTGATTCGGCCACCTGTTCGGTGTTGTAGGTAATTTTGGATAAAAGCACTCCTGAAGAGCTCTGATCATAGAAGCGGCTGGGAAGCTTCAGGAAATGGTTGAAGACGTCCCGACGCAGTTCCTGAATCACCCGGCGGCCCATCCAGCCCATACCGTAAGTGGTCACGAAACCCAGTAGACCTCGGGCGACAAACAGCACCACGATAGCAATGGGAATAAAGGAGCCGCCCGCCCGGCCGCGATCCTGCAGAGTTTCCACCACCTCTTTCATCAGCAGGGGAAATAACGCCTCGACCCCCGCATAGGCCACCATGGCGAGAATGGCGCCGAGCATAATCTTCAGGTGAGGCCGAACGTACGCCAGCAGGCGCCGGTAAACGGCGACGGCTTCAGAATCAAGTCGCTTCAACACGAACCGTTCCCGTTTCGGCGTCTCGTCACGCTGGTGAGTGCAGCATGGCTCGGGTGGCTGGGCCGCTAGCCGTCCGGCGGACTAACGGTAGCAATACTGACCTCAACAAAGCCCAACCGCCCAGCGACGTCCATGGCCGTAACCACGGCCTGGTGGGTCGCCTGAGCATCCGCGCGAATAATCACCGGCATGTCCCGCTGCTCGCCAACCAGCTTAACGATCGCCTTGCGCAGCGTCGCGGCTTCGTTGTTGACCAGCGGTCGAGTATTCACCAGATAGGCACCCGTCTGGGTCACCGCGATTTCCAATGATTCCAACTCGTCCTGTGGTGACGCGTCAGACGAGGCCTCGGGCAAGCGCAGATTGATTTCCGCTTCGCGAACGAAGCTGGTCGAGACCATGAAAAAGACCAGCAGCAGCAACACGACGTCGATCAGCGACGTCAGGTTGATTTCAGGCTCTTCTCTTGACCGCGTTTGCAGGTTCACGTTCCAGGCTTTCCAGGTACCGATGATGGGTCAGGGCCTCGATGAACTGCAAAACCTCCTTTTCCATTTCGACCACCAGCGCGTCGACGCGGCCACGCAGATAGCGATAGCCGATCAGCGCCGGGATGGCCACGCTCAGACCGGCTGCGGTCGTTATCAGGGCCTGGGAGATGCCGTCGGCCAGCACCGCGGGATTACCTACGCCGTGGGTAGTGATCGCGGCGAAGACCTGCACCATGCCGATCACCGTTCCGAGCAGCCCAAGCAGAGGCGAAATTGCGGCGATGGTGCCCAGAGTATTCAAATAGCGTTCCAATTCGTGGACCACGTGGCGCCCCGTATCCTCGATACTCTCCTTCATGGTGTCGCGATCGCGATCGCGATTATTCAGCCCGACCGCAAGGATCTGCCCCAGGGGGGAGCCCTGGTGAATAGAGTGGATATGTTTGGGGTTAAGCTGATCTTTCTTGACCCAGTCCCACACTTGGCGGGTCAAGTCGGCCGGGATCACCCTTTTCTGCTGCAGGCTCCAGAGACGCTCGAGAATGATCGCCGCTGCGCACACCGAGCAGGCGATGATCGGCAGCATCAGCCAGCCGCCCGCTTGAACGATCTCCAGCATAAAAAACCGCTGTAACTTCCGACAGTTGGGCGCAACTATAGCGCGCCCCTGGAAGTTTAACCAGAAGGTTTGATCTACAGTGCGTGCCAATACCTCCGGCGTCGTCCCACGCGCTCAAGGCGGACTCCAGCTGGTCCTAACAGCACGCCGACGCTGCCCACCTGACCAGTGACTAAAACCTCACTGCCGCTAGCCTGCCAGCGCTCAACGACCTCTCGACGAGGCATTCCCCAGCGGTTGCGGAAACCGGCGGGCACGACCGCGAAGGTTGGCCGAACCGCAGCCACGAAGCTCGCTGTCGAGGATGTGGCACTGCCGTGGTGGGGAACGACGACCACGTCGGCGCTGAGGGGAACCCCGCGGGCCAGCAACGTCGCTTCAGCAGCGCGCTCGATATCGCCGGTCAGCAGCACAGCTCGGCCACCGCTTGCGACGCGCAATACGCACGAACCATCGTTATCATCCCGGAATCGTGTGTCGGCCGGATGCAGAAAAGCGAAGGCAACGCCATCCCAGACCCAGCCCTGACCTGAGCGACAGCGCTGCCCGGGCAGATCCACATCTGGACCGATCCAAACAGCTGATCCGGGAAACGCGCCCAGCACTGCGGCGGCACCACCGCTGTGGTCTTGATCGCCGTGACCAATCACCAGCGCGTCAAGCCTGCGCCAGCCACGAGCCCGCAATGTTGGCACGACGATGCTGGCACCCGCGTCATAACCGCCAGCCATGGCAGGACCGGCGTCGTACACCAGCACGTGGTCACGGGTTTCCACCAGGGCTGCCAGCCCCTGGCCCACATCCAGCACCGTCAAGCGCATCTGACCGAACTGCAGGGCGGGCGCTCGCCATGTCACCAGCGGCCCCAGCAGCAGCAGGTACAGGCCCCGCCCCGCGAACCCTCGACCCAACAAGAACGCGGCGATACCGGCCACCGCGAGGCCCAGCAGTGGCCACGGTCTTGACGGCACGGCGACGTTGGCCCACGGCACTTCGGCCAGCGTTGCCAGCACCGCCCAGGTCCCCGCCAGTAAACCGTCCATGCCTGCGCCCGGCAGGCCAGCCAGATCGGGCAGCAGGGTTACCAGCACAACCAGACCCAAGCTGGCCGGCACCAACACGAAGCTGAACCAGGGTACCGCAAGCAGATTGATCAGCGGTGCCAGCAACGCCAGCTCGCCGAAAAACAGCACCAGCGCGGGCATGAGTCCCAATGCGATGACCCACTGGGTGCGCACAAGAGTCACGATCCAAGGGCCCGGCTGCTGATCGGTCGGAGCCGCCAGCCGCTGGGCATTGAAAGCAAGCCACAACGTTGCCACCGCGCCAAATGACAGCCAGAAGCCTGCACTGAGCACAGCCCGCGGATCCAGGAGTAACACGACTAGAAGGGCAAGGCCCAGAGCCTCGCCAGATTCGGGCCTGCGCCGGGCCAGCAACGCCAGCGCTGCAACCAGCACCATGACCAGCGCGCGCTGGGCAGGGATACCGAAGCCTGCCAGCGCCGAATAGCAAGCGGCCACTGCAAGACTCGCTCCGGCAGCCAGGTCGGTCGCCCGCAGGCCGACGGACAACCAGGGTACCCGCAGCAGCCCGGCGCGCAGCAGGCCAAAACTCCCCAGTGCGACGAGGCCCACGTGTAACCCGGAGATGGCCACAAGATGACTGGTGCCAGTGCGTTGCAGCACCCCCCAGTGGTGATTCGTGAACTCATGCCGTGCCCCCACGGCCAGCGCTCCGAGTATCGGGGCTTGCTCCCCTGCGACGGATTGCAGACGCCCATAAAGTGCTGCCCGCTGCCGCAGCCACCATTGGGGCAGACTGGCTTGAGCACGGCTGATAGGCGTCAGTTCCCGCACATATCCGGTACCAGACAGACCCTCCCGCAGAAGCCAACCCTGGTAGTCGAAGCTGACCGGGTTACCCAGGGTACGCGCCTGCCGCGCCCGCACGGTAACGGCAAGGTTCTGTCCCGGCGCCAACTGGTGGGTCGGCCGATACCAAGTGAGGCGCCAGCGCCTGGGCATGTCGGTGACCGGGTAGTCACCATGAAGCTGAAAAGTAAAGCTCAGGCGCGCCTCGTTGCCGCTGACGAAGCTGGCGACATAGCCTGTGAGCCTGACATCCTGCCCGTGAAGATGATCAGGTAACCGCGCAGCTAGACCCTGGACCGCGACCCACCAGGCCCAGGCGAAGCCTGCCAGACCCGGCAGCAGCCACTGCCGCGCCCAGCGGCACCGCAGGGGCAGCGTGAGAATCAGCAGCGGGACCACCCATCCGGGTCGAGGCAGCGTCGGGAGCTGCTGCAGAACCAGGACACCCGCCAGGGCACTCACTGCGAGCTTCAGCATGCCAGGTCGACTCCCGGGTACCCATAAGGTCACGGTCCCGGGAGAATAAGGTGATAGGGCTCACTCCAGACCGAAGCGTTCCGGCGCCTGGTGACTCGTGGCCGTATCAGCCTTGCGGGCCGCCGCCAACGCGCGCACCAGGTCGCTGTGCTCGTGCTCGGCAAGGCCTGAATGCAAATAACGCTCGGCGGCGCGGCGTACCTTTCCCAGCACCCGCAATTGGTACTCGCAGTACAGCAGGGCATGGGCGAGGAAATCCGCATCCTGTCCCTGGGCGCGCATGGACACTGCGACGCTCAAAGCGTGGGCGAGTTCCTCCTGGGACGGTTTGTTCGGTGCATCCTCAGACATCACAACCTCTTGCGAAATGTGCAGATCAGTGCTGATCCAGCAGATACTGGATCAAATCGGTGGACGTGACGATACCGACCAGATGACCCTCATCGTCTACGACCGGGACCGCATGGAAGCCACCGGCGGACAGCGCGATGGCGGCATCCCGAACGCTGCCGCGGGCCGACACCGTGACCAGATCGGCGACCATCAGATCATCGATGGATACCGTCTGATCCAGCAATGTGCGGCTCACGGCATCGTCCGTGTCCAACGAGAAGCTGACCCTCATCACGTCGTTACTGCTGATCATGCCCACCAGCCGACCCTCCTCGATCACGGGCAAATGATGAATGCGCTCATTGGCCAGCAAAAACCGGACTTCGCTGACCGTCTGGCCCCGATCCACGGTCACCGGGTCCGCCGCCATAATTGTCGTAAGTGGCTGGTTATCCATGCTTCTGCCTCCGCCGGCGCCCGGCCGGAACTCGTTTCCCACGCCCGTTTAGCGCGGGCAGCGGGGACACGACCTAGTGCTCAAAGTGTGCGCCCATCCCGCGCCTTCTGCTGAGATCTGTGTCATCAATTACGCCATGTCAGATCACGCCATTTGTGCAATGTTGCCGACCAACGAGCAAGCCGTCGCAAGGCTGCTCACTCAAGCCCCAGTACATCCCGGACACCATACCCGGTATGCCTCGTAAGCTCTTGCGCAAGCTTCTGCCACAGCGGCATCAGATGTCCGGGGAATGGTATCTGCGCCCGCTGGCCGCAGTTCTTCACGACCCCGCCTTTTGGGCGCTACATCGCAAGGGCATCGCCAAGGCCCTGGCCCTGGGCCTGTTCATCGCCCTGCTGCCGGTGCCTGGCCAGACCGTACTGGCCGCTCTGGCCGCTGTCTGGCTCAGAGTGAACCTGCCCGTGACGGTGGCGGCGGTCTTCCTCACCAATCCGATCACCATCGTGCCCATCTTTGTCACCGCCTATCGGCTGGGTGCTGGGCTGCTGGGGATCGAGCCGCAGCCGCTTACCATCGATCTGTCCTTCGGCTGGCTGATGGCGGAGCTGACACGCTACTGGCAACCGCTGTGGGCGGGCAGCCTGTTGCTCGGGGCCTTAACCGCGGCGGTGGGCTATTTGTTCGCCAATCTGGCCTGGCGCGCCGCGATCACGCTGAAGTACCGACAGCGCCGACAGGGTCGCTGAGCGCGCTGGGGTCCAGCTTCCACAGCTTACCCTCCTTGAGAACCAGCACGCGATCCATGCGTGCTGCCAGCTTCGGCTCGTGGGTAACCACGACCAGGCTGGTAGCAAACTGACGGTTCAGATCCAGCATCAGCTGAAACACGCGCTCGCCCGTGGGTCCGTCCAGATTGCCTGTGGGCTCATCAGCAAGCACCACGGCGGGGCGCGTGATCAAGGCCCTGGCGACCGCAGCCCGCTGCCGTTCACCTCCAGATAACTGGGCCGGCTTGTGGCTCAATCGTTCGCCAAGGCCCACGCGGGTGAGCAGCTCACGGGCCTCAGACGCGGCGTCTCGGGGATCCGCACCGCGAATCAACAACGGCATGGCTACATTCTCTACGGCGGTGAACTCGGGCAACAGATGATGGAATTGATACACAAAGCCAATAGCGCGATTGCGCAACAGACCCCGCTCGGTATTGTTGAGGCTATTCATGGACTGACCGGTCACGAAGACTTCGCCAGCCGTCGGTCGATCAAGGCCGCCCAAAAGCTGCAGCAGTGTGGTCTTACCGGAGCCGGACGCGCCCACCACAGCGATGCGTTCGCCGGCGGCGACGCTGAGCTCCACATCCCGGAGTACGTGCAACTCGTGCCCAGCCTCCCTGAATGATCGGCACAATTCGTGGCACGCCAAGACCGCCTCCTGCCCCGTCACACTATTCATGGCGCAACTCGTCGGCCGGATCGACGTGGGCAGCCCGAAGCGCCGGATAAATCGTAGCCAGCACCGACAACAGCAGAGCCAGCAGCGCGATCTGCGCGACTTCGGCCAGGTCTACGCGGGTCGGCAGGTCGCTGATGAAGTAGACGTCGGCGGCCAATAGATCGATGGCAAGGAACCGTTCCAGTCCGGCAACGATGCTCCCCAACTGGACTGCCAGCAATACCCCCAAACCGACGCCCAGCAGGGTGCCGGCTACGCCGATCAAGGTTCCCTGCATGGCGAATGCCAGCAGGATACTGTTCGGTTTGGCGCCCATGGTGCGCAGGATAGCGATATCGGCGCGCTTGTCGCGAACAACCATCACCAGGGTTGAAATGATGTTGAAAGCTGCAACCCCGATGATCAGCAGCAGGATCACAAACATGATGGTCTTGGTGAGTTGGATAGAGCGGAAGAAGTTGACGTGGCGGCGGGTCCAATCACTGACATAGAACCCGCCGCCGGCGCGCAAAGCCACATCGCGCGCCACGCTACCTGCGGCAAAGACGTCTGCCACCGACAGGCGCAGACCCGTCACCTCATCCCCCGAGCGCAACAGGCGGCCCGCATCGGCAAGCGCGATCAGGGCCAAGCCTCTGTCGAACTCGTACATACCAGCCCGAAAGATGCCCGACACGCGAAATCGGCGCATGCGAGGCGCAAGCCCAGCGGGGGTGACCGTACCCTTCGGCACCACCAACACGACGCTGTCGCCCGGCCCGACCCCCAGATGCTCCGCCAGACTAATGCCCAATAACATGCCGTATTGACCAGCCTTGAGATCGGCCATGGATCCCGACTCGAGCAACTCGTGCAGCCCCGACACATCTCTCTCCAGGGTCGGATCGATGCCGCGAAACGCAACCCCAGCCTGCCGCTCACCCGCCACCAGCAGGCCCTGGGCCTCGATATAGGGCGCCCCGGCCAGCACCCCGGGCGTCTCCAGAGCCACCTGGCGCAGGGTGGGCCAGTCATCCAGGTTCCGCGTGTAGCCAGTTACGGTCGCGTGGGCGCTGACGCTGAGAATGCGCGTTTTCAGCTCCTCCTCAAAGCCATTCATGACCGACAACACCACGATCAGCACCGCGACGCCAAGGCCGATCCCGATGGTAGATACCAGCGAAATGAAGGAAATGAAGCCGTTGCCGCGCTGCCCGCCCAGGTAACGCAGCGCAAGCCCCAAAGGATAGAAACTCATCATTACGTGGGGTCACTCATAGCGCAGCGCCTCCGCCGGGGCGACCGCCGCGGCGCGACGGGAGGGGTAGACGGTGGCCAGCACACTCACCAGCAGCGCCAGACTTGGTATCACGATTAGGTCACCCAGGTGGATCTCCGCCGGAATCTCGGTCACGTAATACACGTCGCCCGGCATAATCTGAAACTGAAAGGTCTGCTCCAACCAGGGCACAATGACGGCCAAGTTCATGGTGAGCACCAGCCCAAGCAACAGCCCGAGCATGGTGCCCAGGATGCCAATTAGACTGCCCTGGACGACAAACAGGCGCCCAACCCGCCGCGGCTCAAGACCCAATGTCCGCAGGATGGCGATGTCCGTTTTCTTGTCTGTCACCACCATCATCAGTGAGGCGACGATATTGAAGGCCGCCACCGCCACGATCAACAGCAGAATCACGGTCATCATGGTCTTCTCAATGCGGATGGCGCGAAAGTAGCTGCGGTTCTCAATGGTCCAGTCGGAGTAGTCCAACTCTGGGAATTGCTCGGCAATGCTCGCCGCCAGCGTGGCGGTATCCAGCGGATCGACCAAGCGCAGTCGCAATCCAACGGGAGCAACGGATAATGCCCGGGCGTCATCCAGGTGAATCAGAGCCAACGACCCGTCATGATCCGCCAGCCCCGCCTCGAAAATACCGCTCACCACAAAGCTGGTCAGCTTGGGGGCGATCCGCCCGTCTTTCAGGCGGGGTACCAGCAGGTTAATTCGGCTACCGGGCCGCACCTCCAGGTTCAAGGCCAACACCTGCCCCAGGATCACCCGCCGCTGGCCGGCCACCAGATCCTCCAGGCTGCCCTCACGCATGAAGTCCGCGACCTGAGACACCCGGCCCTCATGAGCCGGTAAGATACCCCTTACCCGGGCCGGATTGAGCCGCTGACCGTTGGCCAGCATCCCTTCGATCTCGAGATAAGGCGCACTCCCGATCACCCCCGGCTGTTTTTCCAGCTCGCCCTGCCGGACACGCCAACCATCGGCCTCCGCACCGGCATCCGTGACGCTCGCATGGGCGGTCATGCTCAGCAGCCGGTTGCGCAGCTCCGCCTCGAAGCCGTTCATCACCGAAAGAATAACAATCAGGGCGGCGACGCCCACGGCTATGCCGAGCATGGATGCCATACTGATAAAGGACACATATAGGGTGCCCCGAGCTGAGCGCAGATAGCGCACGCCGATAAACCATTCCAGCGGTCGGTACATGGGGGCGATTAAAGCACAACAGGTTCGTCGGCGCGGTCAGTCCCGCAGGACACGCAGGCGTTCCGCAAGCTGCACGCGGCGGGGCGTCACCTGGGCGCCATAGGCATAGACCTCAACGCCCTGCTCCTTGGCGCGAGCCAGCGTCTGCGCGTAAACCGGATCGATCTCGACGGCCGGACGCACCCGGCGCACGTCGGCGCGCTGGACGCAGAACACCAAGGCCGCCCGATAACCATGCCCCCGGAGCGATATCAAGGCCTCCAGGTGTTTGCTGGCCCTTGTGCTGACGGCGTCGGGGAACACAGCGGTACCGCCGTCCACGGCAGCGGTAACGTTCTTCACCTCCAGATAACAGTCGGGGCGGCGGCGATGGCCGGACAGCAGAAAGTCCATCCGGGACCTCATGCCGGCATGACTGACCGTCACCTCCCGGCGCACCTGACGATAGCCTCGCAGAGGCGCGATCAGCCCGGCGTCCAGTGCTTCAGCCACCAGCCGATTGCTGCGCCCCGTGTTGATGCCCACCAACACGTCAGGCAGAGCCTCGACCAGTTCCCAGCTGTAGGGATACTTGCAGCTCGGATTGGTGGCGGGCAGCAGCCAGACCCGGGAACCAGGATCCTGACAGCCCAGCATGGCGCCCGTGTTGGGACAGTGCACGGTGAAGGCTTCACCCTGGGCTGACGCCACATCAGCCAGAAAGCGCTGATAGCGGCGGATCAGGGTAGCCGGAATCAGCGGCTGCTCATATTTCATTACTAATCATTTAGTTAAAATGATAATATACTTTGAAATCTAGACTTTGCAGACACACTGTGAACCAGCCCTCAGTCCGGACAGAGGGACATTTGCGGGCTCTCAGGCCAGTGTTACATTCCGTCCATCCGCACGAGGGGCTGATCTTCATGCGTTTGTTCACAACCACCCTAGCCGCGCTCTGCCTGGCGGCCATCACCGCTGGCCACGCCGACACCCTGCTGCTCGACGAGCTGGATACCCACCGCGACACCGCTGACACGCGCCCGACCCGCGGCATGAGCATGGACCGTGTGGAGGCTCGCTTCGGTGCGCCCCTCACCCGAGCAAACGCCGTCGGTGAACCCCCCATTACACGCTGGGAGTATGCGGATTTTACGGTGTATTTCGAGTATCGGCTCGTTATCCACGCCGTTCAGAAGCGCTAGCGTTACCGCGGGCTTGCCCAACCCGGCCCAGGCTCTTGCAGTGAGGAGTCACTCGCCTGTGGGATAATGGGCGTTTGCCTGATTCCGGCCACCGTGAGCTCACTGTTACCACCGCCTCTGCTGCCCTCGAGGGAGCAACCGAATGTTGTCTGGGGACAGCTCTACGGCTGCGCCCGGGGGCTGGCTGTCACCTCGGCCTACCGCGCCGGCGGGGATCATATGCTGATCCTCACCGGATCAGCCCGCGAGGCGGAAGATCTCACCCATGAAATTCGCTTTTTCGCGCCGGATCTCCCGGCGGCACTGCTGCCCGACTACGAAACGCTTCCCTACGATCCTTTCTCTCCCCACCCGGAACTGGTCGCCGAACGGCTGGCTGTTTTGTATCGGCTCAGCCAGGGACAGCCCCTGATCCTGGTGGCCAACGGCGACAGCCTGACCCATCGTCTGCCGCCGCCCGACTATGTGGTTAGCCGCAGCCTGCTATTGGCGGTCGGGCAACGCATCGATCTGAGCGAGATGCGCCGGCAATTGATCGGGCATGGCTACGTGCAGGTCCCCAAAGTGGTCGAGCACGGCGAGTTCGCCGTGCGCGGCGCTCTGATGGACCTGTTCCCGGCCGGTAGCTCGGACCCCGTGCGCGTGGATCTGTTTGACGACGAGATCGAGGGCCTGAGAATCTTCGACGCTCAGACTCAGTTGTCCACCGACCGCGTCGAGGAGCTTCGGATTCTGCCCGCCCGGGAATTCCCCACCGATGCGGCGGGGATCCGGCTGTTTCGGGAAAACTTCCGCCACCAGTTTCCCATAGACCCAGCTAAAAGCAGCGTCTATCGAGAAGTGTCCGAAGGCCGCATGCCGGCCGGCATCGAGTACTTTCTACCGCTATTCTTCACGACCAGCGCGACACTGCTGGATTACCTGCCAACCGACACAGTGGTGATCAGCACTGAGGATGCCGCCGCCGCCCGACTGCGCACCTGGAACGTCATACAGGAGCGCTATGAGCAGCTCAGCGTAGACCGGCACCGGCCCTGCCTGCCGCCCGAACTTGCGTTTCATGCGCCGGCTGCTCTGGACACGGCGCTGCAATCCTTTCGGCACATCACAGTCCAGCGGGCAGAGGTGACCGGCAAAGCTGAATCCCGGCCATTCCGCAACTTCGGTAGCGGCTATCCCCAACGTCTCAGTGCTACTGGAACCACTCAGGGTGAAGGCAGCGCCGTAGATGGGCTACTGAGTGGGGCCGCTGCTGCCGGACGCGTGCTGATCGTGGCTGAAACCCCGGGCCGACGGGAGCTGATCCGAGACATGCTGAGCCGCCGGGCGCAGCAACCTGCATTGATAACAGGGTGGGCCGACTTCGTCCGTACCGACCAGGAGCTGGCGATCACGCTGGGGAACATGGCCGAAGGATTGCGGCTTGAAAACCCGCCCCTCAGTCTGATCACCGAGCACCAGCTGTTCGCCGACCGCGCTCGCACCAGCCGCCGGCGCCGGGCCCATCGGGAACCGGACGCAGTGATCCGCGAGCTGACCGACCTGGAGATCGGTGCCCCTGTTGTTCACGAAGAGTACGGTGTCGGGCGCTATCTGGGCCTGCGCAGTCTGGAGGTGGACGGCGTCGCCACCGAATTTCTGACGTTAGAGTATGCCGACGGCGATAAGCTTTATGTCCCCGTACATAACCTTCACCTGATCTCGCGCTATACGGGAGCTGCACCGGAACACGCGCCGCTCCACAAGCTGGGCACCGATCAATGGGCCAAGGCGCGCCGGCGCGCCGCCGAGAAGATCCGCGACGTGGCTGCTGAGCTGCTTGACCTCTACGCTCGGCGGGCCGCCCGCCGGGGAACCCGGTTTGTGATCGACGAGGATGCTTACAGCCGCTTCCGGCTCGGTTTTCCCTTCGAGGAAACCGATGATCAGCTGCACGCCATTGAACAAGTTATCGGCGACATGTCCCAGGAAACGCCCATGGACCGGGTAGTCTGCGGTGATGTGGGCTTCGGCAAGACGGAGGTAGCCCTGCGGGCGGCGTTCCTAGCCGTTGAGGCCGGCTTCCAGGTCGCCGTTCTGGTGCCCACTACCCTGCTGGCTCAGCAGCATTTCAATACCTTCCGTGATCGTTTCGCTGATTGGCCTGTCGAGATCGAGCTGCTCTCCCGCTTTCGCACTGGCAAACAAACCAGCCAGGTGCTGGACGGCATCCAGGACGGTCGGATAGACATCGTCATCGGTACCCACAAGCTGCTGCAAAACCGCGTCAGGTTCAGACGTCTCGGCCTGGTGATTATCGACGAGGAACACCGTTTCGGCGTACGCCACAAGGAAGCACTGAAAAAGCTGCGTGCCGATGTGGACCTGCTCACCCTTACGGCCACGCCCATCCCGCGGACCCTGAACATGGCCCTGGGCGGACTGCGCGAGCTCTCCCTGATCGCGACGCCGCCGGCCGAGCGCCTGGCAGTCAAGACCTTTGTCACGGACTGGAATCTTGGCCTGATACGGGAAGCACTGTTGCGGGAGATCCGGCGCGGCGGCCAGGTTTACCTGGTCAACGACAAGATCGAAAACATTGATGAGCTGGCTCGCAAAGTCGGCGAGCTGGTGCCTGAAGCCAGCGTGCGCATTGGTCACGGGCGGATGTCGGAGCGCGACTTGGAGAAGGTGATGGTGGACTTCTATCACCGGCGTTTCGATGTCTTGGTCTGCACCACGATCATTGAGAGCGGCATCGACGTGCCCAGCGCCAATACCATCATTATCAACCGCGCCAACCATTTTGGGCTGGCCCAGCTGCATCAACTCAGGGGGCGAGTCGGCCGCTCCCACCATCAGGCCTACGCTTACCTGATCGCGCCGCCGAAGCACGCGCTCACGCCGGACGCCGTCAAGCGCCTGGAAGCGATTGAAGCCCTCGAAACGCTGGGGGCAGGCTTTACGCTGGCAACCCACGATCTGGAAATCCGGGGTGCGGGAGAACTTCTGGGCGAGGAACAGTCAGGCCAGATCCAGCAGATCGGCTTTACGCTCTACAACGAGTTGCTGGGGCGAGCCGTGAGCGCCTTGAAAGCGGGCAACGAACCCGCTCTGCTTGCACCGTTGGATCATGGGCCGGAGATCAACCTGGGGATCGCAGCCTTGATTCCCGAGGATTACATGCCTGATGTGCATATGCGCCTGGTGCAGTACAAGCGTATTGCCTCGGCGGATTCAAAGCGCGCACTGCATGATATCCAGATCCAGCTCATTGACCGGTTCGGCCTGATCCCCAGGCCGACTCGCAACCTTTTTGCGATTACGGGACTGAAGCTCAAAGCCCAGGGAATTGGCTTGGAGAAGATCGAAGCCGGCGCTCAGGGTGGCTTCTTACAGTTCGGCGAGCGAACTGCCCTGGACCCGATCGCGCTAGTGGACCTGGTGGAGCAGGAGCCCGAAGTTTACCAGCTGGACGGACCGTACAAGCTGCGCATCCGTTGGCAGCTGGACGACCCCGCCCAACGCATAGCAAACCTAAACGAGCTACTGGACCGGCTGGCGCCTGCCGCTGCATCTGCCAGCGCCGCATAGCTTACAATGGGACGATGAAAGGTCCTGCCGATCCGCGTTTCTCCTTAGCCCTAGCTACAGCTCTGTGGGCCATGACCCTCAGCGCTCAGCAGGCGCCAGAGCAGGCCGCGGGCGATAGCGAACCGATTGAAACGCTGCCCCGCTACTACGTTGAACTGCTGGTGTTCAGCAACGAGGGCGGCGCCACAAGCACGTCCGAGAGCTTTACGCCGCGCAGCGACCCGCTGGCCGACCCGCTGCCCCCCGAAGGGCAACAGCCCGTGCCGGACCCGATGACCGATTCTGATGAACAGCCGACACCACCAGCGCTGCCGGCGGAGCCGGTCGGTCCGGACGCCGATGCAGAGGTCGATGCGGAGGCCGATACGAGCGAGGACGCCGTTGAAGACGAGTTCCGCTTTGAACTGCTGGCAGCGGAGAACCTCAGTTTGAATGACGCCTGGGATACCCTCGAACGGCTATCTGCATACACTCCCTTGTTCCACGGCGGTTGGGTTCAAGAAGGCTATCCCGAGGAACGCGCCAAACCCTTTGACATCGCGATCATCGACAGCACCACACCCGTGGCAGGCACGCTCACCTTGCATCGGAGCCGTTTTTTACACATCCGGGTCGATCTGGAGTACCTGCCGCCTGAAAGTCCCCCTGAAAACGTCACCGAGCCGCTCTGGTCCAGCGTGCCGGCGGACACGCGGGGACCGCGTTTTCAGATCGCCGAGGCGCGCCGCCTGCGCAGTGGGGAGCTGCACTTCTTCGATCACCCTGCCTTCGGTGTTCTGGTGCAGATCACCCCGGAACCGCTGCCGGATCTCACGGAACTGGATCTGACCACCCTGCCGCAGCGGCGCCCGCCCCCGCCGACCACAACCGACCAGTCCAGTTAGGCGGCGGACTGGCCCACGTAGCCAGCGTCCAGGTGCGTCCCTCGGGCAGCCAGCACGAACGATTCTGCACAGTCCGCCGCAGTGGGCACGCCGACCTGCACGCCCACGGCGCACGTGACGCAGCGCTCGCCATGGGCACGGGGATGATGGAGTGCCAGGCGGCGCACCTGCTGAGCGATCTCTTCGGCGAAGGCCTCGACCTGTTCCTGATTTTGGCCTGTGACCAACGCGACAAAGCTCGCCTCGTCCAGGCGCGCGCATAGATCACTGGCCCGCCGCAAAGCGCCGGCGATGCGACCGCCAACCATGCGTAGACACGACTGAGCCGCCTTATCGCCGAAGGTCTCCCGGTAGACGTCGAACTCGCGCACGGTAAAAGTCAGCACGGCCAGCTCACGGCGCTGGCGGCTGCACAACGCAAAATCCCGCTGGGCCAGTTCCAGAAAATAGCTATAACGTAACAATCCCGAGTCCTGGTCCCGGCGCGCCAACTTGTCGTTGGCTTCCCGGGCCAGATCAAGCTCCCGTTCCAGAAGGGCCACCTTCACTTCGGCCGATGCGGGTTCCGGGAACGCGGTCTCGCTGACCTGGACCAGCAGGTGGCTCACCTTGCCCTGGCGGCCGGGCAAGGGCAGGAGTGTCAGTTGAAACCGCGTGCCCTCGCGGGTGCCCTCCAGCACCGCCTGGCGCGCGGTACCGCCAACAACTTGATTGCCCAACTCTCGCAGCTCATCTGCTGCGGCAGCCTGTTCCAGGAAAAACGTCCAATCTCGGCCTGCCACAGAGTCAAGCTCCACCCCCGCCAGCGCCGCGAAAGCGGGATTAGCGAACAGGATGGGGGTGTCCGTCTGGCGCACGTCAGCGACCAGCACCGCTTCGCCGCTGAGCGCGACGATGTTATCCAATATGGCGCGATTGAGGCGTGGCATCAGGTCAACGTTGAGCTCAGAATCAGGTTCAAGCGATCCTGAGTACAGACAGCGCTCCGGTCAAGGACGCCGGTCACGTTCTGCCGCAGCCAGCGCGGCCAGCAGAGCCCGCAACTGCTCCAGACCCTGAGCAAAGAAGCCCTCCAGCTGGGCGTGGATCGGAGCGTCCGTGGGGGAGCGGCCGGCCGCATGGTTTACGCCCAGGGCGCACAGCCCGTAGGCCAGCTCCAATTCGCGGGCAAGCACGGCCTCCGGCATGGCCGTCATGCCCACCATGGTGCAACCATCACGCGCCAAACGGTCAACCTCGGCCGCCGTCTCCAGGCGCGGCCCCTGGGTCACGCCATAGATGCCCCCGTCCAGCAGGGCCACGCCGGCGCTTGCGGCTGCGCTCAGCAGTTGCGCGCGGACCTCCTCACTGAAGGGGGTCGTAAAGTCCACGTGCTCCACCCGCCCATTCAGCCCGTCGAAAAAAGTGCCACCCCGACCGGCTGTGTAGTCGATCAACTGATCGGGCAGGGCCAGGGTGCCCGGTTCGAAGCGGGGGTCTATGGTACCCACCCAGTTCAGCGCCACACATCGGGCGACGCCCGCCTGGCGCAGCGCCCATATGTTGGCCCGATAATTGACGGCGTGGGGCGGCAGATGGTGACGCTGCCCATGGCGCGGCAGGCACCACAATTCGGTGCCGCCGATAACCACTCGCAGCAGCGCATCCGATGGTGGTCCATAAGGCGTGACAACCGCGAGCCGATCCACGACGGAGAAACCCAATCGGTCGAAACCGCTACCCACGATCAAACCCAGGGCATCGCTCACAAGACCACTTAGCCTTCCAGTTTCAGGCTGGGGGGATCGAACAGATGGCTGACAGTGCTGTGGGCGACGCGCCACTGGCGATCCTGGTGCAGCGTCTCCCAGTGCAGCTCGCCCCGCCCCCGCAGTCGCATCAGCCGCAGCTGACTCGGCGGATTGGAGTAGCCCTTCAGCGCCTCTACAACCGGTGGCACCGTTTCCGGCGCGTTGCAGATCAGGATCATGTCGCAGCCGGCGGCCAATGCTGCCCGGCTGCGCTCTACCGGATCACCCAGCGCTTTTGCCGCGACCATGGACAGATCGTCAGAGAACACTGCCCCCAGAAAACCCTGCTCACCCCGCAGCTGGGTCTCGATCCACCAACGGGAGAAACTGGCGGGTAAGGGATCCACCGCGGGGAAAATGACATGGGCCATCATCACCCCATGCAGACCAGCGGCAATCAAAAGGCGATAGGGCTCTAAGTCTTCTTCCAGTTGCTCGAGAGTGCGGCGATCGGTGGCGCTTTCCAGGTGGGAGTCGGCAATTACCCCGCCGTGGCTGGGAAAATGTTTTGCTGTCGCCGCCATGCCGGCGGCATCCATGCCTTCCATGACGCGGCGAGTCAGCCGCGCCACCACGGTCGCGCGCTCATGCACTGCCCGATCGCCAATGACCTCGCAGATGCCATGGTCGACATCCACCACAGGCGCAAAGCTCAGATCTACGCCGCACGCGCGCAGCTCGGCGGCCATCAACCACCCGAAAGCTCGGGCGGTAGCCAACGCGCCGTCCCTGTCCTCATCGTACTGATGCCCCAGCGCGCGCATGGCTGGCAACACCGTGAAGGGTTCGCCGAAGCGCTGCACCCGGCCGCCCTCCTGATCCACGGCCACGAGCAGTGCGGGCGTGCGCAACCCGTGAATCTCGGCCACCAGAGCACTCAACTGTTCCGGGTCCGCAAAATTGCGCCGAAACAGAATCACGCCGCCGACCAGCGGATGAGCCAGCAACTCCCGCTCCTCCGGCGCGAGGCTCAGCCCGGCGATGTCGATCATTAGCGGCCCTAAAGACACGTCTGCTACTGGATGTCGACCCGCGTGCCCACGGCAACGCGATCGAACAGATCGGCAACGTCCTGGTTTGTCATGCGAATACAGCCATGGGAACGGGGTTCACCCATTGGTTCAGAGTCAGGCGTGCCATGAATGTAGATAAAGCGGCGCATGCTATCCACCCTGCCCAATCGATTGCGCCCGGGCTCCAGGCCCGACAGCCACAGAATTCGCGTCAGGATCCAATCCCGGTCGGGAAAAGCCCGGCCCAAGTCGGGCGTGTAAACCTCCCCCGTGGGACGCCGGGCCTGGAACACCGTTCCCAGGGGCTGTCCCGCGCCAATTTTGGCGCGCACCTGATGAGCACCGCGGGGCGTGCAACCGCTGCCCTCTTCCTCACCAGCACCAGCGCTCGCCGTGGATACAGGGTACTCCCGGTCACGTCCCCCAGGCACCTGCAACGTCAACGTCTGCCGTTCCAGGCTGACGAAAATGCGCGTCCCGGTGTTGGCCTGTGCCGTCATCCGGGCATCATAACCCGGCACGGTCAGCTCCCGCCCCAACTGACATCGCCGGGAACCTCTTTAATGTATGGCAAGGCATGAGCCTGTGAACTGAAGCAGCCAGGTGGTGCTCAGCCAGGGGTCATCTAACCGTGAGGAGTTGCCGAGGGGTGGTGGAACAGGGCTATGACTTCCACGTGGTGGGTATGGGGGAACATATCCAGGACGCCCGCGGCCGTGAACTGGTACCCGCAGTCGTGAACCAGGCTGCGGGCATCGCGGGCCAGGGTGGCAGGATGACAGGACACATAGGCGATGGCACGGGGCGCCATGCGCGGAATATCGGCCACCACCTGGGCCGCACCGGAGCGGGGCGGATCCAATAGCATGAGGTCCCAGTGCTCCCGGGCAAACGCGGCACCGGCCTGAGTCAGATCGGCACAAACAAAGCGCGCATTGTGGATGGCGTTGGCCGCAGCGTTGTCGTCGGCACGCCGGACCAGGTTGTCCATTCCCTCCACTCCCAGCACCTCGCCAGCACGACGCGCCAGGGGCAAGGCAAAGTTGCCAAGCCCGCAAAACAGATCCAGAACCTTATCCTGGGGCGTCGGCTGCAGCAGCGCCAGCACCTGCGACACCAGCTCGCGGTTGATCTGGCCATTCACTTGAACAAAGTCCAGCGGCGCAAAACCCAACCGCAGCCCAAACTCGGGCAGCTCATAGAACAACGGTCGCAGCGTGGCTGGGTCCAGGGGTATGACGCTGTCCGGACCGCCGGGCTGCAGCAGAATATCCACGTCATGCTGCCTCGCGAAAGCGTGGAACCGGGCCAGATCTGCTGAGCTTGGTTCGTCCAGCACCCGCAGCACGAGCGCCGTTGAACCCTCGCCGACGGCAACTTCCACCTGGGACAGGCGCGCCCGCAAGCTGGTGCCCAGTATCATCTGTCCCAGGGGGCCTACCAGCCGATCCACCGGCTCAGCCAGCACAGCGCAGTGGCTCATATCAGCAACGAATGAGTTGCCCCGTTCGCGAAAACCGACCAGAACGCGGCCCTTTCCGGCCACATACCGCACGCTCAGCCGAGCGCGCCGACGGTAGTTCCATAAGGGGCCCGGCACGGCATCCAGCCAGCGTCCCGGGCTGACCTCACCGATGCGCTGCAGCACTTGGGCCACATGCGCGCCCTTTGCCTTGAGCTGGGCAGTCGGCGCCAGGTGCTGAAGCACGCAGCCGCCGCAGCGGCCGAAGTACTCGCAGCGCGGCGTGACGCGGTCCGGCGAAGCCGTCAGCACGGTGTCCAGCTGGGCTTCCTCAACGCGTCGCCGGCGTCGGCCCCGCCGCACCGTGACCCGCTCCCCGGGGAGTGCGTCCGCGACGAAGACCCGTTTACCCTCCAGGTCGGCCACCCCGCGACCGTCGTGGGCCAGATCCACAATGGTAGCTTCCAGAGTCGGGGACTCGGCAGCGATCTTCATGGGTCGGCTATTCCGGCTCAGCCCAACAACTGAGGAACTCGCGAAAATGGGCTGCCTCCTGGCTGGCCAGATAATCGCGCACCAGGGCCACCTCCTGAGCATATCCAGGCTGATCGAGCAGGCCCCGGATGAGCTGGAATCGCAGGTAAATCAGATAGGTATTCAGGACATCCGTTTCACAATAGCAACGGATGGCGGTCAGATCGCCGCGCCGATATGTTTCCCACACTTGATCGCCGCTCATCCCGAGTTTGCCAGGCAGGCCCAGCAGAATCGCGATGTGCTCAAGGGACGCGCGCCCACCGGGCTGATAGCCTGACAGCACGTCCATCAGATCAATATGCCGCCAATGAAAGCGGCTCAGATAGTTGTTGAAGCGAAACTCCCGATCCTGATCGCCGGTATCCCAGTAGCGCGGCGCGCTGACACCGTGGAGCAGGGACCGATAGTGAAGCACCGGCAGATCGAAACCGCCGCCGTTCCAGGAGACCAGCACGGGGCTGTAGCGCTCCAGACCGTCGTAAAAGCGCTGGATCAACTCCTGTTCACCCGCATCGGCGTCGCCCAGACTCCATACCCTCAATGTGTCAGCGCTGCGCAGAGCCACCGATATCGCAACGATCCGGTGCTGAGGCAACGGGAGGAACTCGGTGTTGCGAGTCTGGCGCTGACGGAAAAACATCGCCTTTGCAACATCGTCCTCGCCGACCTCGCCCATATTGAGCAGCCGTCGGCCGAACTCGGTGTCGGGGACCGTCTCGATATCGAAGGCCAGGGTGTGCATCCGAGGCATTGTTTCAACGGCGCAGCAGAACGGCAACCGCCAACACCAGGCCGGCTTCGTCAGTGAGGGTCAGATGCCCCTCGCCCACACCGAGTTTTTCGCACATGGCTGCACCGCGTTCAGAATAGATAATCTCCGGCTTACCCCACTGATTCGGTACCGTACCCACATCACGGATCCACATCCCGTGCGCAAAACCGGTTCCCATAGCTTTGACCACCGCTTCCTTGGCGGCGAACCGCATGGCCAAGAAACGCACCGGGTTCTTGGCGCGCTGAAACAACTCGCCCTCGGCGTCCAGCAGCAGTCGATCCGCAAAATGACTGCCGAACTTGTCCCAGGTAGCCTGCACACGGCTCAGCTGCACCACGTCGGTGCCGATCCCGAAAATCATGGCTACCGCGCCGCCAGCATCAGCGCTTTCATGCGGGCCACGGCTTCCGCGAGACCCTCAAACACCGCCTGCGCCACGATCGCGTGGCCAATGTTGAGCTCTGCAACCAGCGGCAGGGCAGCGACCGCCTGCACGTTGTCATAGTGGAGGCCGTGCCCCGCGTGTACCGTAAGGCCGAGACCGGCGGCATGGTCCACAGCGTGACGAATCCGCGCTAACTCCTCGTCCCGCACGGCGGGGTCACGAGCATCAGCGTATGCCCCGGTATGCAGTTCCACCACCGGCGCCCCGCAGGCGGCGCTGGCGTCCAGCTGCGCAGGGTCGGGATCCACGAACAGGGACACCCGGATACCGGCGTCGCTCAAACGCCGGCACGCAGCCTGAATACGGTCCACCTGAGACGCTACATCCAGCCCGCCTTCGGTGGTCAACTCGGCGCGCCGCTCGGGAACCAGACAGCAGTCAGCGGGTCCGATGTCCACAGCCAGCGCAAGCATCTCTGTGGTGACCGCCATTTCCAGATTCACCCGGGTCGCCAAACAGTGTTGCATCTGGCGCACGTCTCGTTCTTGGATATGACGCCGGTCTTCGCGCAGATGCACGGTGATACTGTCGGCGCCTGATCGTTCTGCCAACTGGGCGGCCGCAACCGGATCCGGATATGGCGTGAGCCGGGCCTGCCGCAGCGTCGCGACGTGATCGACATTTACTCCCAACAGAATACGGTTGCTCTCAACCACACCTCAGACTCGTTAACGATAGACATCCTTGATAACCGCCCAGCTCTTGAGAGGCCTGCCCTCCAGGTGGTGCTCCAGCACCGCATGCAGCAGGCGCTTGGCAGCCCCCAGACTCTCCGCGTCCTCCAGCTTTTCCTGGCGCAAGGAAATCAAGTGCGCGCCGGAGAACGTCGCACGGCCCGACGCATGGGTCACGGCCCGCGCACCCTGTTGGGCGTCATAGGCATAGACCTGCTCCGGTCGCAGCGCGCTGCCGGTGGCCACATCCTGGTCCAGATTCAAGCCGTAACCCAGAGCCGTGAGCAGCCGCGCCTC
Organism: Gammaproteobacteria bacterium; assembly: GCA_041556855.1. Taxonomy (GTDB): domain Bacteria; phylum Pseudomonadota; class Gammaproteobacteria; order Steroidobacterales; family JBFFHS01; genus JBFFHS01. Next base: position 8,249 of record JBFFHS010000006.1, on the reverse strand, counting down.
GAAAATCCGCAGCGTGCGGGCCACGGCGGGTGCGCCGGCCAGATCCAAAAGCGCGTCACTATAGCAGGAAAATACCGCCGGATTCGGATCGCCCCGATGCAGCAACCGCAGGACCAGCTCGTTGGCATAAAAACCCGCCAGCAGACGAGCCTGGGGCAGGTCGAAAAGATGAGTAACGCCCTCCACCGCGGTGAGACGACCCAGATCGGACCGGCTCACCCAGGACAGTCGGAGCGGAACGAAAGGCTGCAATACTGCCCGCTGCCCGCCCCGGGAACGGCGTGAACCCCTTGCCACGAGGCGTATCAGGCCATGATTCTCGGTCAGACAATCCACTAGCTGACTGGTATTGCGAAATGGCCTGTGATGCAGAACGAATCCTGCTTCCAGGGCTATTCGCTGGGTTTCAGTCATGTCACGTCCAGGCCCATCTGCCGCAGGGTCCGCTCGCTATCCGCCCAGTGCTTGCGCACCTTGACCCACAGCTCCAGATGCACCGGGCCGCCCAGCAGGCGACTGAGTTCTGCCCGCGCCGCGCCGCCGACGTCCTTCATGACCCGGCCACCCCTGCCTACGACGATGGCCTTGTGGGCATCCCGCTCCACCCAGACCACGGCGTGCAGCAACCAGCCCTGACCCACGGGTCTCATGTGTTCAAGCTCGACGCTGATGCCGTAGGGCACTTCCTGATGTAACCGCAGCATCAACTTTTCGCGGATGATTTCCACCACCCGGAAGGCCTGATCCCGATCGGTCCGCATGCCTTCAGGAAATAAGCGCGGACCCGCCGGCACAGCATCCAGAATACAGCGGGCCAGTTCAGGCAGGTTCTCGCCGCTCTTCGCAGACACCGGCACGATGGCGGTGAAATCGCCTGCTTCGCCGAGGCGCTGCAGATAGGGCAGCAGTCGCTCCCGCGGTGTCACGCGATCGATTTTGTTGACAACCAGCACCAGCGGCATCCCGGACTCGGAGGCCAGCCGGATCAGAAACTCATCCTGCTTCTCGAGCCGCCCCGCTTCCACCACCAATACGATCACGTCAGCATCGGCCAACGCCTGGTGCACGGTACGGGTCATGAGTCGATGGATGGCCCGCTTCGTGTCCTGCTGCAGGCCAGGGGTATCCACGAGCACTGCCTGGCGCGGCCCCTGCGTGAGCACCCCGAGGATACGATGCCGCGTCGTCTGGGGCTTCGGTGTGGTGATGCTGATCTTTTCGCCCACCAGGGCGTTGATCAGTGTGGATTTGCCCACATTGGGGCGGCCAACGATGGCCACATACCCGCTATACGTCTTTGTCGGCATGACCCTGCAACCTGTCGAGCATCTGCTGCGCGGCCTGCTGCTCAGCACTCCGCCGGCTGGCACCGGTGCCGCTGGTCGCAGCATCCTCCTCCGGAACACGACACTCAACCGTAAAACTCTGATTATGCTGGGCACCGGTCACCGCCGTCATCTCGTAGACCGGCAGCGTGCGGCGGCGCGCCTGCAACCATTCCTGCAGCCGGGTTTTGGCGTCCTTGAGCTCGGCAGGATCTGGCAGCCGAGCCATCCGAGCGGCGAAAAGCCGCAACACAACCTTGCGCGCGGTGGCCGGATCGCTATCCAGCAGCACTGCGCCCAACACCGCCTCAAGAGCGTTCGCCAACGTGGACATGCGCTGCGCACCGCCGGTCTTCAGATCCCCTGCGCCGAGAATGAGGTGCTTATCAACACCCAGCCCCAATGCGACCTCCGCCAGAGTGCTGCCCCGCACCAGGGTTGCCCGTAGTTTGGTCAGATCACCCTCGCTGTACCCCGGTTGACCCGCGTACAGAGCTTCGGCAATGACAAAATTCAAGAAGGCATCGCCAAGGAATTCGAGCCGCTCGTTGTCTGGCTTGCTGGCGGCACTGCGATGGGTCAGAGCCTGCTGCAGCAGCGCAGGATCGTCGAACTCGTACTGGAGATATCGCGTTGCCCAGGACAGGGCGGCAGCTAACGAATGATTTCTACCCGTTCGTCTAGAGCGACCACCAGCCACAGATCACCAAAGTAATGGGTACGGTTATCGTACTTGACCTCGATAGTATAGCCGTTCCGCGACTTCCTGATCTTCATGACCTCTGGCGGTAGCTTGATCATCTCGATATCCAGGCGCCGCGCCATGGACATGCGGATCTGGTTTGCCGTGGCACCCTGGCCATCCATCTCCTGCTTGATGTAGGCGAGCACCGCTTCCAGGCGTCTATTTTCCAGGTAGATTGGGGTAACTTTCAGAACACCGAACAGCAGAACGCCCACCACGGCGATGCTAATGATGAACCCGAGCGCCGTCATACCACGCTGTCTGTGCCCAAATGTCTTGCTCATAGCTGTCACTCTATTTTGGTGCCAATCCGGCCCCACAGCGGCCCACCCTGGGAGGGCACACGCCAGTTCATCCAGATCCGCACGGCCTTGCCCACCAATCGGTCTTCGGGTATGAAGCTCACGCCCTGAAAGCGGCTGTCCCTGCTGTTGTCCCGATTGTCACCCATGACGAAGAAATGTCCCTTGGGCACCACGTAGGTTCCCTCAGGGCTCATCCGGCCGCGCATGACGAGCACCTCGTGCTCCGCGTCGCCCAGCTGTTCCCGGGCCAGCCCCGCACCCACCTGCCCTGGCCCATCATAGGTCCCGAGAAACTCAAGGGGCACGGGCTCGCCATTGATCTCCAGCCGCTTGTTGCGATACTCCACCACATCCCCGGGCAGACCCACCACTCGCTTGATGTAATTCGTGCCTGAATCCGAAGGCAGCTTGAATACCATGACATCGCCGCGCTCGGGCTCGCCAATCGCCACCAACTTGATATTTACTACCGGAAGCCGCAGCCCGTACACGAACTTGTTCACAAAAATGAAGTCGCCCTCCAGCAGAGTCGGTGTCATGGAGCCCGACGGGATACGAAACGGCTCGTAAAGAAAGGACCGCAACACGAGCACGAATAGCAGAATGGGGAAGAAAGCGCGCGCGTACTCGACCAGGATAGGCTCACCGCGCTCCGCGTCGCCGGCCCGACCGCGCTGTAACACCAGCGCGTCAAAGGCCCAAATCACCCCGGTCACGCCCGTGGCAATCACTAGTATCAGGGCAAAGTCCAAGTCCGTCTCCTCATTTTCGTTCTCCCTGCAGAACGGCAAGAAACGCCTCCTGGGGAATCTCGACAGAACCCAGCTGCTTCATGCGTCGCTTGCCGGCCTTTTGCTTCTCCAGCAGCTTTCGCTTTCGGGTCACGTCGCCGCCATAGCACTTGGCGGTGACGTTTTTACGCAGCGCCTTTACGGTACTGCGTGCAATGATCTGCCCACCTATAGCCGCCTGTATCGCCACCTCGAACATCTGCCGTGGAATGAGCTCCCGCAGCCGCTCCACCAGCTCCCGGCCGCGGGATTGCGCCTTGTCCCGATGGCAAATCACCGACATCGCGTCTACGCGATCCTTGTTAATCAAAATATCGAGCTTAACAAGGGGTGCCGGCTGAAAGCGCTCGAACTGGTAGTCGAAGGACGCGTAGCCGCGGCTGACCGACTTCAGCCGGTCGAAGAAGTCCAGTACAACCTCCGACAGAGGTAATTCGTACTCCAGGGATATCTGGTTACCCAGATACTGCATCGCTTGCTGCACCCCGCGTTTCTCGACACAGAGTTTGATCACAGCGCCCACGTGATCCGCCGGAAGCAGCAGACTGGCACGAATTATGGGCTCGCGAATCTCGGCAATGAGATTGGGCGGCGGCAGGTTGGCCGGATTGTCCACCTTGATGATCTCGCCATCGGTGGTCTGGACCTCAAACACTACCGTCGGTGCCGTCGTGATCAACTCCAGATCATATTCGCGCTCCAGGCGTTCCTGGACGATTTCCATATGCAGCATGCCGAGAAAGCCGCAGCGGAAGCCGAATCCCAGCGCACCGGAGTTCTCTGGCTCGAAGTGCAGCGCGGCATCATTCAAGCGCAGCTTCTGCAGCGCCTCACGAAATGCCTCGTAGTCATCGGAGTTGACCGGAAACAGACCGGCGAATACCCGCGGCTGCACCTGCTTGAAACCCGGCAAAGGGGTCGAGCAAGGGCGGTCGGCGCTGGTAATTGTATCGCCGACTGGCGCCCCATCAATTTCCTTGATGCCGGCGATCACGAAGCCCACTTGCCCGGTTGCCAGCATGTCGCCGTCCTGCATCTTAGGGGTAAAAGTACCGATGCGATCTGCTCCGTACGTGCGCCCGGTGGACATGACCTGGATCTTCTGTCGCCGCGACAGGGAGCCGTTCACCACCCGAACCAGGGATACGACGCCGACGTAGGGATCAAACCAGGAGTCGATGATGAGTGCCTGCAGGGGGGCGCCTGGATCGCCCTGGGGTGGGGGAATCCGCTGCACCAGTAATTCCAGCAGTTCGACCACCCCCTCGCCCGTCTTCGCGCTGATGCGCGCCGCGTCTTGGGCTTCGATGCCGATAATTTCCTCGATTTCCTGAATCACCTGTTCGGGACGCGCCGAGGGCAGGTCGATTTTGTTGATCACCGGCAAAACTTCCAGCCCCTCATCAATGGCTGTGTAGCAGTTCGCGACGCTCTGAGCTTCAACGCCCTGTGCGGCATCCACAACCAACAGGGCACCCTCACAGGCAGCCAGGGAGCGCGACACCTCATAGGCAAAATCCACGTGCCCGGGCGTATCAATGAAATTGAGCTGATACTCCTGCCCGTCCTGGGCGCGGAAGCTCAGCGAAACGCTCTGGGCCTTGATGGTTATTCCACGCTCCCGCTCCAGGTCCATGGAGTCCAGCACCTGTTCCGCCATCTCCCGGTCCGTCAGCCCACCGCAGATCTGAATAAACCGATCAGCCAGCGTTGACTTACCGTGATCAATGTGGGCGATGATGGAAAAATTCCGTATACGTTCCATGGGACCTTTGGGCCAGCCCTGGCGGGCGCAATTATACGCGCCTTGTGGCGATCAGGAGATGGCGTACCGCCCGGCCAGATGCGCCTCAGGCGGCCAGGTAAGCCATAACGGCGTTTCGATCCAGCGGGTATTCGGATAGCTCGCCATCCAAACCGACAACCACGGGAATCCGCAGCCAATAGCGTTGCTGCAATTCAGGATCGGTATCGATGTCCACCACCCTCACTTCTGCCTGCCCCCCTGCGACCTGCAATAATTCGTCCAATACCAGCTCGCAGAGATGGCACTGGGGGCGTGAATAGACAGTCAGGCGCTTCACGTGGCCGTTTCGGCGTCGGCCGCGAGAACCAGGCAACCGAAAATCGTTCGCTGCAGGCGACGACCCAAGGGCAGACCGACCGCCAACCCGAGTATGGCGCCCGCCAGCGCATGCAGATCGGACTTCCCAAAGCCGAACAACACCGCTCCCCCCAGCAGCGTCAGCAAAGGTATTCCATAAGCCAGCACCGCAGCCTGTAGCACCGCACGGGCGGGTACGCTAAGGCGCAATTGATCACCCGGCCGGACGCTGGCCCTACCGGAGGGAACGGTCAGTTGGGTTGGGCGTCGATTCAAGGACCAGCGGCATAACCCCTGGCATCCGGAGCACGGGCTAGCCGGCTCCAACTCCAGGTCCAGGATATCGCCCCTGACAGCCCTTACCGTCGCCCGCGCCTGCAGACGACTCTGAGTATGGCAGGGACGGGGAGTCAACGGGCGTTGTTTTCCGGTGTCAGAGTCAATGAGGTGGCAATGGACTCCACGGTACGCCGCGGCACCTCGCCGACCGCGGTGACCTGCTGACCGCGCATGCGCAGCGAGAACGCGTTGGCGCTACCCATGCGGGCGAAACCGGCCATGGGCTCAGTGTCGGTCTTGGGATCCTCTATGAACACCGATACTGCCGCAAGGCCATCGCTGTACACCAGGTGCTGCACCGGATACTCAGAGCCGGCCATCACTTTGACTGTCGAGGCAGACAGCTCAAAACCCGACGGCAGCTGAGCGGCCCGCCAGGCAACTGCGCCGGTCTGCGGAGAAGCGCCGTTCGTTCGTGGCCGGTACCAGGTGAATCCTGCGGTATCGATAGTGGGTTCCAGGGCGGCTTGGGGAATAAACTCCGGCATGGCAATGCTGGTGAAGAGAATCTGTTCGACGATCTCGTCGTTTTCATCCTTCAATTGAGACTTCAGCGGCATGGCCGTTGCCTCATCCAGCCACAGCCGATAGCCGTACCGATAGCTGTCGCGAGGCTGAATACGGATCACCTGGGTCATGCGGCCCGCGACCCGCCCGCGGCGCGACAGCGCCACCGCATAGTGCTGCTCAAGCTTGTCCGAATAATTCGGCAGCGCCGATAACAGTGGGTTGACGTCCTTTCGCTGTTCAATGAGCACACTGCGCTTATCCGGCAGAATACAGGTCACTTCGTCTTCATGACGAATGATCTCCCTGCCCGCACCGTCCATGGACACGATCCGCTCGCTGACCTTGCCGCCCTCATGGCGATGAATGATATAGAGCGACTCTACGCTACCTTCCTGCATGAGAATGAAGGTGCCCTCGTAGTTCAGCAGCTCGACGGCTTCGGCCATGCGCGCCAACCAGTCCTGCGGACTCTGGGCAAAGGCCAGCAGGGGACCAACGGCCAACGCCAGCGCGCCCACGGCGGGCCACAGCGAAGGCATAGTGATGCTAAGGTGCTTCGCGGTCGGTGGCATCGTCTTCCCGGTCGGCGTCGGATTGATAGCCTACGATCTCCGAATGAATGGCGGCGCGGCGCAATCCCGACGCGTACTCACCGTGATTGACGAGATAGTTGGTCAGGCGAATTGGCACCTGCACAATGCTGGCCGCCGCAGGCTCCTGGGGAACCACGTAGGTGGCGGGCGGCGCCCGCTCCCCGCCATCCGCCACCAGCGCCCCGGTAGTCGGCGCGGGACTCTGCGGGGCAATATTCTGCAGACCCAGAATGGCCATCACCGCGACCCCGCCCGCCACGGCCAGACCAACGATCGGGCGGGCCAGGCGCAAAGGGGTCCAGGCCGGGGGCGCGACAAGCCTTTCGGAGCTGGGGTCGCCGTCCAGTGCCTTGAACACCCGCCGGCGCAGCACATGGGGATCCGGCTGCAGCAACTCGTTGCGCATCGCCGCACCAATCACCCTAAAGCTGCGCGCCTTGGCATGCATGGCCTCGTCCCGACTCAAGCGATGCACCAACAGCTCAGCCTCGTTGGCCGGCAATTCGCCGTCTAGGAACGCAGAGATCTGTTCCTGAATTTTCTCGCTCATAACCATCAATCCTTCAACAGAGGGCTGACGCGCTTGTCGATCGCCTCGCGGGCACGGAAGATCCGCGAGCGCACCGTGCCGACGGGACACTCCATGGTCTGAGCAATCTCCTCATAGCTCATGCCCTCCATTTCCCGGAGCATGATTGCAGTGCGTAGTTCCTCGGGCAGGTCTTCGATAGCCTGATTGACCGTCTGGCGGATCTCATCCGTCAGAACCAAGCCTTCGGGGGTATCCACGTCTTTCAGCTTGGCATGAACCTCGTAGTGCTCTGTCTCCTGCAGGTCCAGATCATAATCCAGCGGACGCCGCCGCGCCGCTACCAAGTGATTCTTGGCGGTATTGATCGCGATGCGATACATCCAGGTGTAGAAAGCGCTGTCCCCCCGAAACGACGGTGCCGCCCGATAAGCCTTGATAAACGCCTCCTGCGCGACATCCAAAGCTTCCGTCGGGTCACGCACGTAACGCATGATCAGCTTAACGATCTTGTGTTGGTATTTCATGACCAACAGATCAAAAGCAGATCGATCGCCCTGCTGAACCCGCTTCACCAAGGCCAGGTCTTCGGCTCGCTCAGACAAGGTCTAAGCCTCCCCGGCGAGCCGCCTCAAGCACCTTCATAGACCCCATCCGACACCGAAAGTTCTCGACTACCCGGGCTGTCGCAAAGCGCTGCGCGAAACTGTGACCGGGCGCACAGGAAGGCGCTCATTCTAACAGCCCCACCACCACCATCCGGAGCGCGTCTCATGCGTTCAGCAGCACCTGCAGGCGCCGCCACTGCTTGCGAGGCATGCTGTCCCGGGCCAGCCATAGCGTGCGCGGCGGCGGACCAGCCAGATGCACCCGGATGATCCACGGAGTACGCACCGAGCCGCGCCGCGGGGGCTGAGCCACGACACCCCACTCCGGCACCGTCCATAGACCGTCCCTTCCCACCACCACCCGACGCGGCGCCCGGGGTCTGGCCAGCCAGGCATGGCT
>JBFFHS010000005.1:0-73145 GCA_041556855.1 Gammaproteobacteria bacterium | reverse complement strand
GCGACGCCGCGGATTATCGACACGCTCAGCGATTTGCCCTGGGAGCCCGACGCGGAGAATCCATCCCACGAAGGCGTGTTCGTCAAACACCTGGTTGACGACCAGGAGCGAGGCTTTCGGGCCACGCTCTGGCGCTTGAGCGCGGGCTGGCAAGCTTCTCAGGCGCCGCAGTTCGCGCGGGCTTACTACTACAATCAAGCCTATCAGTTCAACTTCGTTCTGAACGGCGACCTGCGAATTCAGGCGTACCAGACACCGGCGCGCAAGGCAGAGGTCATCTCGTTGGGTAAATCGTTCTACTTTGAACGCGCGCCGATGAGTATCTTCGGGCTGGCGGATGGCGTCGTAAGCAGAGACGGCTGCGTCTGGTTGGAGGTCACCTACGCCAAGGGTACCGCCATACCCAACATTCCCATCGAAAGCAGAACTTACGTGTAGGCAAGGCGCGGTGCGTGTCTAGTGGCTTCGCCGCCGAAACCCCCAGGTTCCCGTGCCTCTTGCACCGCATGTGAAACGTCGCATCAGAGATCCCAAGGCGCCGGGACGCATCCGCAACGCGCCACCCGCGACTTGCTGAGGATTGGCCTGCTGAGTTCCGCATCGACCAGACGGCAGACAACTGGCTGACGGCGGGCCCTGCCGGGCGCGGGGTTCTTGGCGCGCCAACGGCGCTACGGCGTTTATCTGGAAAATAGCAGACAAGAGGATTTATCACGCATTTACCTCTCAAAGGGAGAGCAGGGAATACCGGGGAGGAGTGAATTTGCAGCAAGTAAAGTTCACGCGGCTATACGCCGATGAGGCGGGTGAATCTCGATTCGAGGACCGGGAAGTCGAACTCACTCCCGTTGACTATGCGCCACCTGCAGCCTCGCTAAACATCGCGCCGTTCCTGCCTGTTGCACAAAGTCTTTGGGTCGGTGCGCCGACGGACTGGAGAGGTGACATACCTCACCCTTCCCCAAGACGACAGGTATTCTGCTTGCTGCAGGGTGAATACGAGGTCACGACCAGCAACGGAACATCACGAAGGTTCCCGGTTGGATCTGTCTTGCTCTTGGAGGACACGTGGGGGAAGGGCCATTCAACTCGCATAACCAGCGAAATTGATGTCATTATCTTCGCCGTTACGTTGCCAGATGAGGCCACCGTCGATTAGCTCTGACACGAAAGCCTCATGCGCGGTTCCAACCCAATAGGGATCCCCAGGGCCGGCACCGAGTCGTGCCAAGGGGTCGGGCACTAACTCTGAGGGACCCGCCCCCCTTCACGTACCGGGCACGCCCGTTGATAGCTACCACTCTGATTAAGTGACTCCCCGATAGAGCCCCGTCGGAACTCGCACGCTCCCCACCCGCGCTCAAATGCTGCACTTGAGCCACGTCTGCTTACGGCCGAGGAGTGGTCATCCCATTCAAAGATCGCGGGCTTTCTACGCTCTACTGTTGATTTTTGACGCGGCGAATGCGGTCACGCGCTCCTTCCGCACTTCTTGAGACGGGAATTAGCTTGCCAGCAGCACCAAGCCCAATCTCCGGCATGCCGCTGTATATGGCTTCATATTCTCCTGCCCTCACCTGAAAGGTTTCGTGCCAGATACCCACGTCTCCCCGGCTCTTTCCCACGGATGCGTTAAAAGCTTTCCATGCCGGAAGGTGTTCGTGGTCTTTGCTCCTAGCGTAGGCTTCCAGATGATCAAAAGACCTCCAATACTGGACGATAACCTTAAATCCGAAGATGTGGCCCAGAAAACCCATCTCCGGCTGAGACTGAAGCTCCCTGATCATCCGCGGCATAGCGACGAAAACCGGCCACCACTTGTGCACTTTCCATGGTTTATTGATTCGCATCCCAATAAGAAACACGACGAAATCGCCGTCAATGCGTGGCATCATTCGCTCAGCAAGGATCTTCGGCATGCATTACCCCTCTTCCAAATCAATGTTCATTGTTATTCTCTCGGCGCCACCAAGACTCATTTAGCCGCCGGTAGCTTTCGGCCAACGACGGTTAATCAGACCTCAGGCACGAAAGGATGCGCTCCTCGGTAAGCGGACGATTCAGGCCCTCCCACAGATCGACCCCATCGGGTTCGCAACGCGTGTCCAAGCACACCTCCAAACGGTTTCCGTCCGGGTCCGAGAAGTAGATCCCCCACGAGATACGGTGGTCGACCGGGTCAACATCGATACCGCGATCGAGGAGATCTTGGAAGATCCGCGCAAAGTCCGCTCGATTCACCGCATCAAAGCCAAGATGAAAGAGGCCAATGCCCCCATCAAGCGGCCCCGGTGCTTCCGCACCAACCTGCGACAGAGCCAGTTCGTGATGAGCCTCGGACGAGGAAAGAAATGCCCAGCGACCGGGTTCACTTTCAGTGACGCGAAGGCCCAGGACATGAGTGTAGAATTCCTTCGACCGCTCCACATCTCTAACAAAGATGTGTGCGTGACCAAGCCTTGTGCGAGTCATCGAAATTTCTCTTTTTTTTGCCGGCGCACCTAATACGCCCGCGACGAATCATTATTGTGTGATTCCAGTCCAAGAGTACATCCGCTTGCTCGCTGCGGCAAAGCCGACGCTCAGCGAGCCGGAAATTTCGGCTGCTGAACTGCTAAAACGGCCAGGAGCGACCGCGCTTTTCTCTGTATCCTAGCAGCGTATCGTCCGGGCGAGGGGGTGTCACGGTGACTACCAGTAGACTGAAAGAATGGCTGGAATTCTCAGCCTCAATTGCGGTGGTGGTTGGCTTACTAATGGTGGCTTATCAGGTTCAACAGGCGAATACCCTGGCAGCCGCCCAGACCGAGAATGCCATTTATGAAGGCTGGGAAGCTCTTTCCATGGCAGAGATTGAGACGGGGATCAACGCGCTTAATGTGATGGCGTTGGAGGACCCTGACAGCCTTTCCGAAGCACAGATACAAGACATCGGCAGTTGGCTGGTAGCAGTCATCTCGCTTTATCAAAGGAACGGACGACTATTCCACGAATACGGCCTCGCGACGGACCCATTTTACGAAACAGTAGGTGGCGACTATTTCGACAGTCCGATAGCCAGAGCTTGGTTCGAAGAAAATGAGTTATGGATTAGGCCAGCTACGCCGCAACTCGCTGACGCAATTCGGGATCACATCGACTCAACGCCACTGAAGGCGGCAATTGGATCTCGCGACGTCACAACCAACAGTGACCCCACGAAATGACCGTGTCGGGTAGGCGGCTAACCCCCATGTTGCGGTACAAAGCGCCTGCAGCGGCGAATTCCTGACCGGCTGATTCCGGCCAGCAGCGGTAAGTCAGGCTCCGCTCGACTAGACAGGGCTGGAGTCGTGCAAGAACATGTTTAGAAGTTGCTCTGCCATGTTCCGGCCAACTGTCTGCGAATCATTGCGGTTCCCGGTAATGCTCGGTAGTCTCTCCCGCGCCCGGACCACCCTGGAGTTCACGGAAATTCGCATCGCCTAAAGTCGTCTATTAGCGATACCATTGCCATGAACCACGTTCGGCAATATAAGTGTCGAGGCCGGTGCGCCCGAGCAGCCGCCCAAGCGCCGTCCGCGCGCCGTCTATGACGGATCGATAATCAAGGTGGCGGTGATTCCCGTCATGGACGACCAATTCACCGTCCACGTAAACGTCACGCACGGCGGCCGGGTCGTTCGAGTAAACCAGATTCGAGATCACGGTCTGCGCGGGCGCGAGCGCGACTCGCTCGATATCGATGACGATGAGGTCAGCGCGCTTGCCAGCCTCCAGTGAGCCGATCTGATCTTCCATATGCAGCGCGTGGGCGCCCCCACGTGTCATCAGCTCGAGCGCCAGCTCAGCGGAGCCCAAATTCGCATCCTCGCGCCACTGCTTCTGGAACAGCATCGCCATCTTCATGGTCTCCCAGACGTTTTGACTGTTGTTGGTCGATGCACCGTCCACACCGAGGCCAGTGCGGATCCCTGCGTCAAGCAGTGCAGGAAGCCGGGCGACGCCCGCAGCGTAGTAAGCGTTTGAAACCGGATTATGGGATACGCCGGTATGATGCTCCACGAGCTGGGAGATCTCCCGGTCATCAAGCCAGATTGCATGGGCGAGCAGGGTCTTCGGGCCCAACACGCCGAGTCGCTCCAGCTCCGTGATACTGCCGTGGCCGAAACGCCGACGGCTCTCGTCACGCGCATCCTGCGAAGCCGCAGCGTGAATCAGAAAATGGCTGCCGCTGTCGACCGACACCTCGTGCATCGCTACCACCATCTCGGGCGTGCAGCGCATCACGCCAAGGGCCTCCGGAGCGACGGAAACCAGTGAGGAATTGTAGGCACGCTGCAATCTCCGCACTTCATCGGCAGCGAAGGACGGTTTCTCGCGATAAGCCTTGGGAATGAACTGCGCCGGACTCGAATCATCGGCGCTGTCGACCGTCATTCGCGACACCACGGCGCGCACGCCTGACCGGTGGACGGCTCTGAGCACACCGTCGGGCAAATCGGCATTCGGCGTGCCGAATTCACCGACAGCAGTGGTCGTGACACCCATCCTCATCAGCTCGAGCAAAGACAGCTCGGCACCAGCCTCACCGGCGACCCCGTCGAGCGCGTTGAGGACCGCCCACATGCCTTTACTGAACCAGACCTCGAGCGGCATCTCGTCGAATATCCCACGCAGAATGCCATTTGATAAATGTGTATGACAATTGATCAGCCCCGGCATAATCAAATGTCCGCTGACAGAGCGATACTCGACTCCCTCTGGAGCAGCTCCCAAATCTGAGCTCGCACCGACTCGATGGATGCGCCCTTCCCTTATCCACACAAACCCCGACTCAAAGGCACGGCGCTCTTCGTCCATCGTCAACACAACGGCGCCATCAAGGATTAGATCTTTCGCCTGCGCCGCAGACCCAGGCGGCTCTTCAGCTGATGCCGCCGAAAACAGCTCAGCGCCTGGCAACGCACCGGCGAGCCCCACCGCAGCGCCACTCGCCGCGCCTTTGAGAAAATCTTTTCTGGTAATACTGCCCATGATGTGACCAGCCCCCTAGGACGACTCCACCTTTAAAGTGAGAGCCTGGGCTCATTGTTGCGCAGCTGCTGCAAGCATGACAAGCGGATTGATCGCCTGCGGTGCCGGTAGTCGATAACCCAGGGAGCAGCGTGGCCTGATGGTGTTGCAGTGGATACGACATTGCTCGACCAGCACTTTGGCTTCCTTCAGCGTGGAGAAGATTTCTCCGTTGAGTAGCCCGTCGCGTAGCTTGCCGTTAAAGCTTCCGTCGTAGCCGTTTTCCCATGGGCGGCCTGGCTCGATGAATGAGCTCCGCACGTCGAGCCGATGCAGCCATTCGCGTACCGCCGTCGCTGTGAAAGATGTAATCGGGCGGCGGTGCAGCAGGAACAGGTCCGCAAGTATCTCCAGGACCGTTTCCTGGTTCTGTTTACGTTGGATTCGGATGGCGCGGCATTGCCTCGTCTACTCGTCGATCACCGTCAACATGCGCAACGCTGCGTCGATCGTGGCTGGCCCAGGGCCCGGCAGGCCCGCCGCTCCGAAACAGTCAGCGTCCGTTGCACGTGGCAAACTGGCTGTCGGCGTCGTTCTGGGGGGTCAGGTCAGTGCCGGCAGCCACCTTCCAGGTCATCCACTATCGTTCCGGCCGCGCCGAAACGCCGGAGCTTGTTCAGACAGCGGACTTCGACTACAACAGCTGGGTTACGGTGGACGAGTATTGGCTGGCCGTGGTCTCCACATACCCGGGCAAAACCGTTTGTAAGCAATCTGTATGCTGACAGCCGACCGCCAATGTCCCTACCATGAGCGAAAGCCTGGCCGGCAGGCGCGCCAGCGAGCAGAAAAATCCGTGATCTTAGGGCACATCCATGGATAGACAACCTGGTGTCGTGAACGGTGCACGAGAACCACCGGCGCCCGCCGCGGTAGCGCACCTCAAAGCCACAGCCATGGCCGGGACCTGCCATGCAGCGGTTTCGCTGCTCTTACTCGGTGGGGGTATCCGGCTCAGCCTGTCCGGGAGCCTGCTCCCGTACCTGGCCGGCCAGCTGCTGTTGGCGTTTTTCTTCGTGCATGCCTTCGTACTGCTCCACGAAGCGGGCCATGACACCCTGTTCAAGCAGCGCAGCCTCAACCGCCTGGCGGGTCACATTGCAGGCTTCCTGACGCTGATTCCCTTTTGGAACTGGCAGCGCATCCATGCCCGCCATCATCACTACGCCGGCTGGCAGGACCTGGATGCCACCACCGCATCCCTCGTGCCGCGCCCGATTACCGCCTGGGAACGCCGGGTCATCAATTTTGCCTGGGCAACCTGGCTGCCGGTGTTTGCGCTGACCTACCGCATCCAGAACTTCTGGAACCTGCCCAGGGTCGCCCGCTACATCAGCAACCCGAAGAATCTTCGCCGCATTCGCATCAATACGCTGATCGTGCTGATCGGCTACGGCGCCGTTTTACTCGCCATTGGCCCCTTAGAGGTCCTCAGGGTGGTGGGACCCGGTTTCCTGCTGAGCCTGGTTCTGCAGGAAGCCTTGATTCTAAGTCAGCACACTCACGTGCCCCAGCGGCTGCATGCAGGGCAGCCAGTACAACCCTTCACGCCGCTGCAGCAGGAGCGCTTTACCCGCTCCCTGCGTCTGCCCCGCTGGTTGTCAACGCTGCTCATGCATGTGGACGCCCACGAGCTCCATCACATGTATCCCTTCGTTCCTGGATACCGGCTGCGGCAGATCGACTACCGCCCCATGCATGAAGTGCACTGGTGGCGTTGGATCAAGGCCGCTCGGGGCCTCCCCGGCACGGACTTTCTGTTTCGAAACTGGGACGAAACGGGGGTGCGGCTTTGAACGGCAGCCCAGCCGCGCCCGCGGGTCTAACGAGCGCCCTGTTCTTGCTCCTGGCTATGAGCGCCGCCGGCGCCGTGCATGTCTGGTGGCTGCGGCAGGCCAGCTCTGGATTCCTCATGCAGCCAATGGACTTCGGGCGCAGAGTCCGGGGTCGGCGTGTGTTCGGCGATAACAAGCGGGTGCGAGGACTCGTGGCCATGCCCCTGGCGGCGGCGGCGAGCTTCGCTCTCCTGGGGAGCTTGCGCACCGGGCTGCCGGAGTGGCTCGCCCGGGGCATGTGGGAAATCTCCACGGGCCAGTATGCGCTGCTCGGCCTGGCGGCGGGCCTTGCATTCATGCTCGCGGAGCTGCCCAACTCCTTTATCAAGCGGCAGCTCGGCGTCGCGCCCGGCGCGATGCCTGAGCGCGGTTGGGCAAGGTTTCTGTGCCCGCTCCTGGATCGGTTCGATTCCGTGCTGGGCGTATTGATTGTCGTCAGTCTGCTGGTACCGGTCGCAGCCATGACCTGGGTCTGGGTGCTGCTCGTCGGCCCCGGTGTGCACGCCCTGTTCAGCGCCCTCCTCTATCGACTCGGCGTGAAGGCCCGCGCGCTGTGATGACCACCAGCCCGCTACTGATCGACCTGGCCCAGGTGGACGACCTGGCCGCCGTTGGTGGCAAGGCGTTCAACCTGAGCCGGGTGAGACGGCTGCGTCTGCCCACCCCCGACGGAGTGGTCGTGCCCGACGCGGTTTTTCAGCGACACCTGGCGCGCTCAGGCGTGCTGTCAAACATCGAAACCCTGTTCCAAGGCCTGGATGATCTGCCCACAAGCCGCATCGAGACCGCCAGCGCGGCGATCCGGGAGCGCATTACGATCACGACCCTGACGGCCGAGTTCAGGGACGCGCTGAGCGAGGTCTGGGAAGAGCAGTGGCCTCGCCGCCGGCTGGCCGTGCGCAGCTCCGCGGTGGGCGAGGACGGGGCCCAGACCTCTTTTGCCGGACAGCTGAACAGCCATCTCGACATTGACGACCCGGCGGCGCTGGAGACGGCCATCAAAGCCACATGGAGCTCACTGTTTTCCCTGCGCGTGCTGCTCTATGCCCGTTACCACAAGCTGAGAGTTCGCCACATGGGCGTCATCGTTCAGCCGCTGGTACAGGCACGCCTGTCGGGCGTCCTGTTCACCCGCGACCCCGCGGGGCGGCGTGCCGATGCCATGCTGGCCGAATACTGCGCGGGTCTCGGCGAGCAAGTGGTCAGCGGCGCCGTGACGCCGAGCCGCCTCAGCATCCACCGACGTGACCTCAAGGTGACCGTCGAACACCCCGGCGGCGCCCGAGGCGCGCTTGACGGCGCTGCCACGCAGGCCATCAGAGCGATCGCCCGAATGGCTCTCCAGCTCGAAGCCGAGTTTGGCGTCCCTCAGGACGTGGAATGGTGCATCGACGGGAACGGTCAGCCCGTGATCCTGCAGGCGCGTCCTGCGACCCGAGTGGCAGCACCTGGGATAACGGCAAAGGTGCATTGGAGTAACGCCAACATTGCCGAGAACTTCCCCGAACCGGTGTCGCCCTTCCTGTTCTCCATCGTCAAACCCGGCTACAGCGCCTATTTTAGAAATCTGGGCCTGGGCTTCGGCGTGTCGCGACGGCGCCTGGCAGCCATGGCGGAGCCTCTCGACAACATTGTGGGCCTGCAGGGCGGCCGTCTGTACTACAACCTGACGAACATTCACGCCCTCCTGCAGATGATGCCGGGCGGAAGGCGACTCGTGGAGTTCTTCAATCTGTTTGTCGGTGCCGACGCCATTCCAGCGCCACCCAGCGCAGGTTTGGGCCCACTGGCTCGCGTGCTCGAAGCCGTTCGCATCAGCGGCTCGATCCTGTGGCAATATCTGTTCATCCAGAAACGCATCCGTCGTTTCGAGACCCGGGTGGACGCCTTCGCCGACGCCACCCGGCCATCCGGATTGATTGACAAATCAAGGGCAGCGCTGGCAGCGGATCTCGAAGCCTTTCTAACCATCCGCCTGACCCAGTGGAACGACGCGGCGCTGGCGGACACCGCCGCCATGGTCTGCTACGGGCTACTCAAGGCCCAATTGGGCCGCGCTCTTGGTGACGGCGACCAAACCACGCTGCACAACAACCTGCTGAAGGGCCTGCCCGGGCTGGTCAGCGCTGAGCCGGTCACAAAGCTCTGGGCGCTTTCCCAGCGCATTGCCGGCGACGCGGCTCTGAACGCCTTGTTTGCCCGGGAGAGCGCTGCGCAGATCCTCGAGCGGCTGAAGCAGCCAGATTTCGAGGATTTCAATCAGGCATTCACAGACTATCTCGAGCACTGGGGCTTTCGATCTTCCGGTGAGCTGATGTTGACCACGCCAACACCCCAGGAGGATCCCCGACCTGTGCTGCGCTTGCTGCAGACCTACGTCCGCACTCACTCCGCGAGCCCGGAGGAGCTGACCCGTGCCCAGAGCCTGGAGCGGCAGGCTGCAACTGCCCAAGTGGTGGCTCAGCTATCACCGCGCTGGTGGTGCTCGGTGCCACTCCTCAGCCGGGCCAGTCGATTTCGCATCCTGCTCGCCGCTACCCAGGGAGCTATCAGTTTGCGCGAGCGAGCGCGTATGAAACAGGCGCTGCTCTACACACGTCTGCGCCACGTGGCCCTGGCGATGGGCGATCGACTGCAGGAGGCTGGCCTCCTTGAGCGCAGGGATGATGTTTTTCTCCTGACTATCCATGAGACGCGTGACCTGGCGACGAACGGTGCGGCGGGAGCAGCTGGTTTGCACGCGACGCTCGAGGCTCGTCGCGATGCTATGGCGAACTACCAGGTGCACGAACCACCGGACCGGCTGGCGCTCGCGCCGGCGGAGCAGTGGCAGCCCAGCAGCAGGGCGACCCGGCCGGGCTTGAACGGCGAGGGTGCCGTGCATTGGCTCCATGGCAGCGGCGCCTGCGGCGGCTCGGCCAGCGGTGTCGCCGCGGTGGTGCTCGACGTAGCCAACGCTGATTGGGTAGAGGCCGGTCAGATCCTGGTGACGCGGCAGACCGATCCCGGCTGGGCCACGGTGTTTTTCCTGGTGCAGGGCCTGGTCATCGAGCGCGGCGGCATGCTGTCTCATGGTGCCATCATTGCGCGGGAATACGGGATTCCAGCCGTGGTGGGCGTGCCCGAGGCCACGCGACTCATCCGCGACGGCCAGCAGCTGCGCGTCGATGGCGATCAAGGTGTCGTGGAAGTCAATGGTCGCTGAGACTCTTGCATACGCGCGCACCCGGCTGTTGCGCTGGCGCCTGGGCGGACTGTGGGCGCTGCTGCTGGTCGCGCTGGCAACGGGCGGGGCGATCGCCTCCCTTGCCAGCCTGGTCTGGCAAGCCGTCTTTCTGGCGTTGGCTATCGCGGCGCTGCGCCTCTGGGACGACCTGGCCGACCTCGACCACGACCGCGCCGAACATCCTGAGCGCGTCCTGGTACGGAGCACCCACCTGAGCCTTTTCGTGGCGCTGGCCGCGGCAGGTTTGCTGCTGCTGGCCCTGCTGCTGCTGGACGAGCGCCAGCGGCTCGCCATTTACGCCGCGCTGCTGGGCGGGCTGGGTTTGCTGTACCACACTCCGCTGGCCGGCGTCCTGCCTCGCGCCCTGCGCGGCTATCTGTTGTTGAGCAAATATCCGGTGCTCTTATTCCTGGCCGGCGCTCAGCCTTCGAGTCGCGCCTGGCTGACGGCGCTGTGCGTCTATGTGGCGGTTGCCGTTTACGAATGGCGCGATGACAGCGCCGTGCGCGCTGCCCCACTCTACCAGGTGTCACTCGGCGGCGCGGCGGCCCTTGTCCTCATTTCGGCGCTATTTCTGACTGGCGGCAACGCGCAATGACCAGCATGCCCGCCCCGCGCCCGGAGCAGTTCGAGACGGTCGCCTGTTACAGCTGCGGCGGCACCAACAGCCGGCCTCTGGTGGTCGCGGAGGAGGATCTCACGGGCAAGCCGGGGCGCTTTCAATTCGTCGTCTGCCAGGACTGTGAGCTGGCCTATCAGAGACCTCGGCTGAAGCTCGAACACATCGGCGCCTACTACGACGACGAATACATCGCCCATCGCAAGAAAACCGACTGGGGTCCGCTGACTCCATTGTATGACTGGGCCATGGGCAAGCACGATCGTGACAAGCTCGCCCTGGTGAATCGTTTTCTGCGCTTGACGCCGCAGTCCAGGGTGCTGGATGTGGGTTGCGGCGCCGGGACCTTTCTCGCCCGGATCCACGAAGCCTCCGGCGCCAGCGTCAGCGGGGTCGACTTCAAGGACCTGACTCATCTGCCAGCCTTTGCCGGGATCGACTTTCACCTGGGCCTGTTTTACGAGCAGCCCTTCTCCGGACAGCGCTTTGATCTCCTCACCATGTGGCATTTTCTTGAACACGACTACGATCCAGCGCGCACGCTGCGGCATGCCCGTAGCCTGCTGAGCCGGGATGGTCGGCTGATTATCGAGGTCCCGCGCCTGGACAGCGTTTCCTATCGCATGTTCAAGGAACGCTGGCCCGGGCTGCAAGCACCGCAGCACACGGTGCTCTACAGCCGCAAGACGCTGCTGGAGATGGTGACCCGGGCGGGACTGGAGATTGTTGAGTACCTGCCCTATGGCGCGTTCCCCGCCTATTTCTATCTGTTCGCGGGCGCGGCGTTTAAGCTCCTGAAAGGTCGCGGCCTGAATCTGTCGCGCGCGATCTATCCTTATTTCCTGGGCCAGCTGCTATTGCTGCCAGTTCTGCTCTTTGAGCGGCGGCTCAATCTGGCCATGCAAACGGTCGTCTGCCGGGCGCCGGAGCCGTCGTGAGCGCGACCAACACAGAGCACAGTCGCTGTCGGCTGAAGGCTGTCCTGACGCTGGCGCTGATGACTGTGGGCTCGCTCGCGACCTTGCTGGTAGCACTGCTGACGGGATTTCAGGCGCGCGGGTTCTACACGGCGCGCATGGCCAGTCTGCTCGGGCGCTGGATACTGCGCCTGTGGGGCATTCAGGTGGTGGTCCATGACCAGCCTCCGCCCACGGGAGAGCAGCGCGTCTATATCTCCAACCACACGTCCACGCTGGATGTGTTCGTCCTCATCAGCCTGGGGCTGCCCAATACGCGATTCTTTCTCTCCGGGTTCCTGCGCAAGTTTCTACCGCTGGGCTTGATCGGCTATCTCACCGGCGTGATATGGACCGTGCCCCAGCAATTCCCCGCGCAGCGGGTGGAAATCTTCAAGCGCGCCGAACGCATCTTGCGGCGGACCGGTGAGTCCGTGTACCTAAGCCCCGAGGGCAGGCGAGTCACCAGCGGCGAGGTGGGCCCATTCAATAAGGGCGCCTTCCATCTGGCCACCAATCTGGGCGCACCCATGGTGCCTCTGTACATCTTGATTCCGCGGCACATCGATCCCGGGATGGGCTACTGCGCCAAGCCGGGACAGGTGGACGTCTACTTCAAGCCCGCCATCGACACTCGCAACTGGCACCTCGAGGACTTGGTAGCGAACAAGGAACGGGTACGGGCCCAGTTCATCGACTGGCACCGTGAGTACCATCATGAGTAACGGCAAAGCCAGGCGCCCCGTCGCCGAACTGATGCGCGCCGACGCCCTGCTCCCCGACGACGTGGCCCCGAATCTCAGTTGGCTACCAGCCGGTAATGCAGCGCTGGTTACTGGTGCCACGGGCTTTCTCGGTCGCTATTTGGTGCGGGAACTGCTTGAGCGGCCAGATACGCAAATCTACTGTCTGGTGCGGGCAGACGATAGCACCGCGGCGTGGCGGCGCTTGCGCAACTCCCTGCGGGCTGCGCGCGTGGATCTGAGCTGCTACCGGGACCGGATTCACATTGTGGTCGGCGCTGCTGATGAACCGCAACTGGGCTTAGCGAACCAGGCCTATGAGCATCTCGCAGGTCAGGTCGGCACCATCTATCACTGCGCGGCCAACGTCAACTGGGCTCGCGGCTACAGGCGCCTCCGGACAAGCAACGTGCTTGGCACACTTGAGTTGATCCGCCTGGCCTGCACGGGACCCGTGAAGCGCTTGTACTTTTCATCCACGATTGCCGTCTGCTTTGCCAACCCTGGCCCGCACAAAGTCGACGAGACCACCGACATGCTGCCTTACGTGGAGCAGATGCCGCTGCCCTACGCGCAGTCCAAGTGCGTGGCAGAGAGCCTGCTACGAGCCGCGGCCAAGCGCGGCCTGCCCGTTTGCATTGTCCGACCAGCCTTGATCTCCGGCGACAGCGTAAGCGGCGACGCCAATCGGGACGATCTGATTTGCGCCCTGGTTCAGGGCTGCGTGGCATCGGGTGCCGCAATCGACTCCGATTGGCAGCTGGACTGTGTCCCGGTGGACTACGTAGCTCGAGTGCTCACCGCGCTAGGTGACTCAGATTGCGGGCAGTGGCAAGTTTTGAATCTTTTTAATGACCGTGGTCGCCATTGGCGCGAAGTCGTGCTGTGGATGAATCTGTACGGCTATCCCGTGCAGCTGGTGCCCCACTCTGAATGGCTGCGGCGCACCTTCGAGCGCGCTTCCGCGCCGCGCGGTCTGTTTGGCTACCGCCGCTTCTTCGGCGCTGCTGCGTCTCGGCTGCCGGGCCCTGCGCCCTATGAAACCTATCTGGAGCACGCCCAGGGCCGAGTGCACAACGACGTGACCCGGAAAATCCTCGCCGCCCTCGACCTCAGTGCACCGCCCCTGGACGCGAAGCTCATGGAACGCTACTTCGAGCATTATGTGGCCACTGGTATCGTGCCGCGAGCTCGCCGCCACCGGGTACCCGGTCATCAGCGCAGCACCGACGGCTCGATACTGGAGCAGGCGATCGGTGACGGTCTCGCCGCCCGGCAACTCACGCTGCTAGCCGTCCGCGAGCGACCGATCCCTGCGCACAATGGCATTTTCAACGAGATCGCCGCCGCCCGAGTGGGTGGACACGTTGGCATTCGCCGCTACGACGTTCTGCTGCGCGAGCGCGGCGGCAGCAGGCCGCAAACCCTGGGCGTGTTGCTGAAAACCAAGCCCTCAGATGCGCTCATGGAGGATATCCTGGCGGAGGTGGCGGCTCTTTGCGATCCAACGCTGGGCGCCCACTGTGAGACTTTCAAGAATGATCTGGGTCTTGCAGGTTGCCATGAGCGGGAGCTGACGCTCTATGAGCTGCCAGAGCCGCGGTTGAGCCGTTATATGCCACAGGCGCTGGGCACCCACAGGGATCCGCAGCGCGGCACCTGGTCCGTTGCCATGGAATATCTGGACGCTGCCGAGACGGCGAACGCCGCCGCGACGATCTGGACACCAGGGCAGCTGGGCACGATTCTCAAGGCGCTCGCCTCCATGCACGCGATCTGGTACCGGCGGGAGCGGGATTTGTGTAACAAGCCCTGGGTGGTACCGCCACCGGATGTGGAACGCGTGCTGGAGATGACACCCTTCTGGACTTCACTCACCCAACACAGCGGTCGATTCTTCGCGCCCTGGCTCGACGCGCCGCTGCTGCCCCTGCAACGGGCGCTGATCGCGAGACTTGGCGACTGGTGGCCAGCGTTGCGCGCGCTGCCCCAGACACTGATCCATAATGATTTCAATCCGCGCAATTTGGTGTTGCGCGGCACTGAGTCCGGCTTCGCGCCGAGCGTTTTCGATTGGGAACTGGCCACGGTCGGGGTGCCCCAGCACGACCTGGCTGAACTGCTGTGCTTCGCCATGCCCCCAGACTGCACGGCTCACGACCTGGCCGGCCTTCTCGAGTTGCATCGCCGCGCGCTGCAGTCGGAAGCCGGGGTGCCCATAGACCCTGATCAGTGGTTGCAGGGCTTCGTGCTGTCGCTGCGCTATCTCATTATCTATCGGCTGCCGCTGTATACGCTGATGCACCGCTTCAAACGGCAGGCTTTCCTGCCGCGCGTTGTCCGCAATTGGACGCGTCTCTATTGGCTCAGCAGGGGCTTGAGCCTGTTACCTTTTGAGGACGCTCGCCGTCAACCCGACCAACACCACGAGCAAGGCAGCGACGAACAAGCACTCTGGGACAATGCGCAGCGAGCCCTATATATAGAGCCCAGAGTTTAAGTCATTCAAAGCCCCTATTACGGCGAGTAGGCGTGGCTGAAGCCACACTCGCGGGGCTCTTTGGCGGGACGTCGGCGCGGGCATGGGGAGTTGCGCGGGTTGCAGGTACCAGGCTCGGCTTGATGCGGTCACTGAATCTCACCGTTCCGTGCAGCAACACCGCGCGCTCGATGGCTTGCCACGGAGGAAACCCACAATCGCCCGTCGACTGGCGACCTGGCGCGTACAGATCAAGGCCTGCCGCTTCTCGGTGTAATAGGTTCTCCGCCGCTGCTTCGTTCGCAACATCCTCCCCTCTATAGTCAGAGACCAGGTGTTGCCTTCACCGGTTGAAACCGCAACTGTACTCACCACTGAAGAGCGCACCAGAGCAGACTGATCGGCCAAACTACCATGCAGTTGACGATCACCTGAATCCGCAAGGTAGCCGCGTGGCTGCGCGAGCAATTGCTGATGCTCTGCTGCTCAGGCTGAACCACTAGACAAATACGCCAAATACCACGCCCTACCTCTCCGATTAAGGCGAACTTTGGAATGTGGTGCGTCTATCGGCTGAACTCGAAGTTGCGAGCCGACCCTTATGTTGCAGTGCATCATCACCTGATTAGCTGAATCCGGCTATCTGCTCACAGCCAGCAGCGGTCGGAGAAGTTACCTTTCGATAACCGCTTCCAAGCTACGTCGCGGGGCGGCCGGAAGCATCTCGGCAGGAAATCCAATCCGGAGCAGGATTTGGGGAAAACCAGTTGAGCCAATGGCGTGTTGCAACTTGGGTCGTAGTGACGGGGTTTGGATTGGTTGATTCAAATAGGATGCTTGAAGGCCGGCTCCGCATGCTGACAATAGAAGCCTCTCTAAGGCCTGGCCTGCATTCAGCCAGTCTAATTGACTATCTTGTCGCGTACCGAGAACGGCCAACACGGGCGATTCTTCGGCAAGTTGGCTGTCCTTCGCGCCAACTCCATTTCCCATGTCGAACGTCCGGACAACGGCTTGCGCTATCGGCGCAACCAAGCCAGGAACGGTCAATCCATCGCCTTGACGGCGTGGGTGCATCCACGCTGCAAGCTCCTGCCGCCACGCGCGGTCAGCCCATTGAATAGCATCCCCTTTCGAAATGAGTCCGGCCGCTTGCCGCCGGATGCCCTCCTCCGAAAGCACTTCGAGCCATGCATCTTCTTGCTCCGCTGCGGCCATGAGCTCAACGAGGACGGCCTCCGGAACAGGTTTCGCTTCAAAACGTTTTCGGTAGGTTCGTCGCCGCGGAATTTCCGAGTATAGTTCCGAAATCTGACCGGAGATTGATCTGCCGCCGTCGAGGTGAACTACAGCTAGCAGGTCTTCATCGTCCAGCTTAGGGAGGATACTCACTTTCGATTCGATTCCTGCACTTGCGGCCGCAACTCGAAGATTGAACAGGGCCGCTCCACAACTAATAGTCAGCTCCCTATCGTCTGGATCGTTTTCAGGCAACGCGCGAGTTCTGTCCGCCATCAGCGATATGCGGCTGTCTGAGACTCTAAAAATCCATGGTTGCGTGTTGTGGCTGGATGGCGCGAGGACCGCCGCTTCGAGCAACTTTTCTAATCGATCTGAGATTGGCCGGTCTGACATGTTTTTAGCTTCGACCACCCTCAAAAGTTTGCGTTTAGCGAACGTTTCAGGCGCGATCAATTAGGGAATATCGAAAACGACGATGGCAAAGTATGAGTCGTTAGCGGGCCCTCGGAATCTGCCGGCCAGTGACTCAAATGCTGCAGTACAGCATTATCTGCTACCGGCTAGAAGCATTGGCATGAACTCCTCCTCTTCTTAAGCGCATCTAAATGTCAAACTGGCGAAGCGTATTCCCCGTAACAGGCAGAGAAGGAATCCACGACGAAGTTTAGCTATCTTGGCGTTGATTTGGCAAAGAACTTATTTCAGCTGCACGGTATGGATCGACGCGGTAAAGCTTACTGGCGACGCCGGCTGCGGCGAGGCCAATGGTTGAAGGTGCTGTTTAAGTCGGTGGAGGCCGGCCGCGTCATTGGTATCGGGCCTGGTACAGGCTCGCATCGTTAGGCACGGCTGCTACAGGCGAAGGGCTTTACTGTGTGGCTCATTGTCCCGCAGTTTGTTAAGCCGTTTGCGGAAAGCAACCAGAACGACCGCAACGATGCTGAAACGATCTGCGAAACGCTGATGCGACCCAGCATGCGGTCGGTGGCGATCAAGAGCATCGCCCAGCAGGATATTCAGGCCCTGCACCGGGTCCGAGCCGATCTCATGAAACGCCGCAATGCCAAGGTCAGCCAGATCCGGGGCCTGGTCGCTGAATATGGGCTGGTGGCGACGTAATCGGTCTGCCCTCTGCGGATGGTCATACCGGCATGATTGCAAGACGGTGCAACTGGTCTGACTGGCCGGTTTGGGTGGCTACTCCGCGGGCTATGGGACGATCGGCAGCATCTTGAGCAACGTCTTGACAAGCCGGATCGGGAGATCCAGGCAATCGCCAACGAGGACCCCTGGCCCAGCGCCTGCAGCAGCTGCGCGGCGTCGTCAGAACCCGCAAATGCCCGCGGACTGCAAGCCCGAAGGACAGATTGGGAGCCAGCGCGCGGATAGCCCCTAATGGCCCGGCATCAACGTATGCCGACGACGGAGGCCGGATATACGCACGGAGTCGTACCTGATAGCCACCAATCAACTTGCTTGCTGACGGAGGAGAGGCCCATCTACGGACGTTCATATACCGGTCTTGTCATATTGGTTTTCTTCTGGACGTCTACCCCGGCAAGTGGCTCAGAACAGCATCCGCGCCCCCAAATGAAAGGAACGACCTGGCAACGGTGCAAATGGCGCCAGGAACGATGTGCTCTTGCGAGCGTCCTCATCAAGCAGGTTCGTCGCTCTTGCAAGCAGCTCCCAGTCAGCGTCTTCACGGTCGATACGGTAGGTCCCGGTCAGGTTCACCAGCGTATAGCTGCCCGTCGGAAACGAGCTTATATTGTCCTGAGCGGCGTGATAAATGATGTCCATAGCGGCGCGCCAGGCGTCGGTGCCTGTCCGCAGATTGAAGCCGGTACGGAACGGCGGGATACGCGGGAGGTATGCTCCACTGTCCAATTCTGGCTCTACATAGTCGCCGAACCACCTCAGCTCCGAAGAGAGACCCGCGCCGAGCTGGATCGGTACTACAACTTCCGCCTCGACCCCAACGAACCGAGCATCTTGTTGCGTGTATTGCGCCACCGGCAGTCCATCTTCGGAAGCTCCGGTTAGATCTTGGTAAACGAAATCAGCGATGTCGTTTAAGAAAGCAGCAATGCTCCAGTGCAAGTGCGGCGAGCGCCGTTGGATACCCAGCTCAAAATTGAAACTGGTTTCCGTCCGCGCCTCTCCATTGACAAGAAGCCCAATCTCGAACTGCCGCGTCGCAATATGCGCACCATTGGAATAGAGCTCCTCAGAGTTCGGATGTCGTTCAGCCCGCGTGAGGTTGACCAGGAGCTGGTATTCATCAGTAAGCTCCGTCTCCAAACCGACAGCAAGGGAGAAGGCGTCCTCGTCATAGTTGGAGAACTCCGCGTTGTCATGTTCCACCGTCTCGATGCGCCCGCCCACATATAAGTGACCCCAGGACAACTCTTTTTCTTCAACCAGGAAAATGCCGGTGCCTTGCGTCTGGGTAGGACCGATGAAGGCTTCTTCGCCCTCTGCCGAAAAATCGCGATCATCCAACTGCACACCGAAGGCACCGCGCCAGCCGGCGAGAGGCCGGTGGACAGCTTCCCCGCGCAATTGCCACGCATCATTAGCAAACAGGGTCGCTACCTCGCCCGAGGGTTCTATTTCTGCATGGGCGTAGTCGTTTGTGCCAAACGCCCCCGAAATCGATTCCAGCCATCCGCTCTCGAACGCATACTGGCCCCGGACATCAACCCGAGTCTGCTCCATGTCCAGGAACGGTCCCTCGAGACCCGGTCCTGTAATCTCCTCCTCTTCTTCCTCTTCCACCTCCGGTCCGGGCAAACCGTAGGTGTTGGCCAGGTCAGCATAGGCGACGCCCAGGTAGCCGTTCTGTCCCACCCAGGAGAGCCCGACCGTAAACCCATCGGATTCGCTGAAGCTGTTAGACAGGGTCCCGGCTGACTCATCCTCTGGTCGTTGCGCAGGATCCGCCGTCGCAAACCCTTCAATGTCCAGGTTTTCTGTTTCTCGGCTGAATGCGTCTAAATGCCATGCGATCGGCCCGCTGCCACCGTCCAGCCGGCCAACGAACGCTCGCTCTGCTGCGGCGGTGTCCGCCCTGACTTCGAACGCGCCAGACAACGGGGCGTCCGGATAGATCGAGGGAATCCGGTTATCAAGGACGTTAACCACGCCGCCCGCGGCGCCGCTTCCGTACAGCAGCGTGGTCGGCCCTCTGATGACCTCGATGCCCTCAGCGAGTAGCGGCTCAATGGTCACCGCATGATCGGCGCTCACATCCGCGACATCAAGGCTGGCAATGGTGTCGCTGAGCATCTGGACCCGGCTGCCTCCCAAACCGCGAATAATTGGTCGACTGGAGGCCGGTCCAAAATAGCTACTGCTTACACCCAGCTCCCCATCCAGAGTCTCGCCCAGTGTTGCGCTTTTCCTGACAAACAAGACCTCTTCATCCAGCACCCGGGTCGGCTGCAGCACATCGCCCAGGGGGGATGCCGTAACTGTGATTTCCTCGAGCACCACTTCGCGGTCCGCTTGTTCCTGAGCCAATGCGGATCCCAGATGCACCGCAGCGGTAGCAACCGCGGCGGCCAAAGCAAAACTTCTCATGAAAAATGATTTCCTGAACGGTTCCAGCGCGGAGCCGAGCGGCATTAGCCCAGCCCACCGAAGTATCAGAACTATTCAGGAAAGGGAGGCGCGCGCGCCGTCGCAGCAAAGTCCCGCCGCGACGCCGGACTTGATCGCTCCTGGGGAGAGAAACCGGAGGCATTGACCTGTGCCAGTAAAGTGGAGTCGGCCGCCGCGACCGCATCATCCAGCCGGTCTGTGACGGCACAGAGCTGACAGTGCTCGCCTTCGTGGTGTTCGTCCAGCGCCGCGTGACCGAGCAGCACCCCTTGACTCAGCAACAGAGTAACTATAGCGGCTGGGCCAAGCCTTGCGAGTTGCCACTTTCTCAACGTAGCTGTCCTGAGCTGAAGGAAGTCCCTGTGAGGTGGCGCGAAGCCTATCATCTCTTGCAGGGCTAGTTCTACCCGCGGGCAACCGCGCACCTGACGAATGTTAGGACAACACGGCTGCCTGGCTAGTTTCGAATCACCGCTTGGGGTCGGGCGCGGTCGCTCCGTTGATCAGGATCCTTTTGGTGTTCTTCAATCACCACGGCATAGGCGTACCGTCATAGTTGACCATCACCGCGGCGTTCTCCTCGTTGAGCCCCGCGATCAGCCCAATCAAGGCGTCAACGGCCTCTTCCGGCTCCAGTATCCGGCCCCGGTAAGTAGTGCCCTTTGCAAAATCCGTGTTGACAACGCCCGGATTGAACAGGCCGATGAGAATGTCCCGGTCACGCAGGTCAGCGGCGAGGGTCCGCCCAATGATGTTCACCCCGGCCTTGCTGATCCGATAAAAGTAATAATCTCCACGCTGTTCGGTCAACGTCATGGAACCAAGTCCACTGGTGATGGTGACGATCTTCCTCTGGTCACTGGCTGCCACAGAGTCGACGAAGGCCTGGGACACTTTGAGCGGTCCGTATACGTTCACCGCCATGACTCGAGTGAATGTTTCGTAATCCAGAACGTCGAAGGTCTGCAATCGCCTGTCACCGAAGATTCCGGCGTTGTTGATCAGCACATCGATGGGTGTTTCCCGGTATTTCGCGGCGAGCTTTTCGATTTCAGCGTGGTCCGTGACATCCATCTCCTCAATAACCACATTGGCGTGTTGGCGCGCCAATCCACGCAAATCATCAGCCCGGCTCGGCGTGCGGCAGGTGGCGATCACTCTCCAGCCCTTGGCCACGTACCGTTTGGTCAATTCAAAACCAATGCCACGGCTGGAGCCAGTGATCAGCACCGTCGGCGGCTTGTTTGCCACGGCCACAGCTTGGACGCTCGAGTCGGGTGTTTCTTGAGCAGCCAGAGGAGTCATCGCAAGAACAAGAGCAAAAATCGATAGGCTTTTCTTCATAACCTCACCCTCCCAAGAGTCATTCTAGCCCCATAGAGCGTCCGATTCCGTTCTATGGGATGTATTCGGCAGCGGCTGATCGTCCAACCGAGCTGCTCCAGGACGGAGTGATCGTCACCCAGTCCCAGGAGTTAGGAGATCTGCCCGGTCTCATTGAACTCAAAACACGTAACGTCCGTCTGCTTGAATTTGTAGCCGGTTTCAGATTCCGTATTGCTCCGCTTTATAGTAAGCGATAAAAGGCGCGAGTCCGCCGCAAGCGGATTTCATCCAGTCTGCGGCAACTTCCTTGTGATCCTTCTGTCCTTCGTGGCTAGCAGCGAAAACGGCGGTGGTTATCATTGCAAGGGTCACTGCAGCGGCCCAGCGGCTAACGCTTTGCATGCTGTTGTCTTAACGTTGGTGTCGATTAGAAGTGTTGTTAGAGCGCAATCTGCTTGCGCCGGGATGCTGTGTTAGCGTATCCCATTTCGCTGCGCGCCCAATGCGGTTCTCGCAGGAACCGTCGCCCAGAGCACCGTTCGGGGGGTGCATCAGCACAAGAAGCGCGAGCGATTGTGCCGCCACGTGGCCCCTGCGACTATAGTCCGCGCGTGGTTATCGCTGACGCCGCTGGGTAACTTCCCATCTGCGCTAAGTGTGAGCGCGAGACCAAACGGCGGCTTCTGGTCGGAAGCCGCCCTTCATGTTGCCGCGCAACATGGCCTGATTGGCTGAAATCTGGTCGGCAGCTTACGGCCAGAAATGCACATTCAACAAAAACGCTGGCCACTCGCCCGGCCCCAAACCAGAATCAAGCCCCCGAACGAAGTCCCGAGACACCGAATAACGTCAGAACGCAACTTGCATGTCGCACGAAAGGGCATCGGAACTGAGGATTAAAGCAGGACAAGAATGACAATGGGGAGCTCAACGAATATCACCGGCCTCAGGTTGCGCCGGCGGCATCAGGATCGGCGAGAGCGGCGGCCGGCGGCCCCATTCGGTCTCGTTATAGTTGGTTGCCAGATAGGTCACGATGGCCGTCTCTTGTTCAGCGGGTATAGGCCAGAGGTTCTGGGTGCGCTGCATCCAGCGGATGCTTTCCAGCCAGAACGTTGCGTCGCCCCGCTGGGCCGTAATCAGCAGATAGGAATGGCAGGCGCCACAATGAGCCGTCACCAGCTGCCAGCCCGGTGCCCGGATCAATCCTGTACGGGGATCGAGATCTTGGGACTGCGCACCAAGCGGTAACAGAAGCCACAGAAACACCAAGCCAAGGCGCCCCATCATACGACCCGCAGTGCGATTCGGTGCGTCGCGTTGTTGAGGTATCCCTTGGGATTCCAGCCTGGTACCACCATGGGCTGGCTACGTCCCGTGCTATCCGTTGCCCGTGCCCAGACTTCGTAATAGCCGGGCGTGGCCAGGTTAAGGACGGCTCGCCAGCGCTGCCAGGCCAACCGATTGGCCGGCGGACTCAGTTTCGCGGCTATCCAGCTCGCACCAAAGTCTATGCTGATTTGCAGCTGTGATACGGTGAGGTCACCGGCCCACGCGTGACCCCGTACCTCGAATGGCTTGCCGGCGTTCATGGTAATGCCCGACTGAGGGTGTGTGATCAGCGATTTGACGGGCATTGATTCGATGATGCACATATCTTCATCGGCAACCTGCTCGCCCGGCGCAACGGGCCGGCAGGGAACCCTATAGGAAGACCCGGTCATCTTCGCGCCATCGTGCACTCGGTCTCTGATAAGCAACTCCTTGAGCCATTTGCCCGAAACCGACCCGGGCCAGCCGCCGCAGACCAGGCGCAGCGGGGCGCCATGGATGGCGGGGATATCGTGGCCGTTCATGGCGAACGCAATCAGGGATTCGTCTTCCAGCGCCTTGCCGATAGGTACGCCCCGGGATATCGGCGCTTTGCCGGGATAACCGGACAGGTGCGTGTCGGCGCTCCTGTAGGCCACGAAAACGGCATCCGGCTTGACGCCGCAGCCTTCGAGGACGTCTCGAAGCCGCACCCCCGTCCATTCCGGACAGCCGACGGCCCCGGTAGTCCATTGGTTGCCTGGCACTCTGGGACGAAACTCGGAGCGCCCGTTACCACCACACTCAAGCTGAAGCCGATAGGTGTGATGGGGGAACGAACGTTTCAGTTCGGCAATAGAAAACGTTTTGGGAGTGTGACAGGACTCCCCGGCAATGGACAATGTCCAGTGCTGGGGGCGCACATCCGCCGGCGGTATGCCATTGTTGCGCACGAACAACCGTGCCGCGGGAGTGACTTCGTCATCGAGCAGATGGGCCGGTGTCTCAGCATTTACGGGACGATCGTTCAGCAGCCTCAGGCCCGGCTTGTCTACCAGCACGCTGCCCCGCTCCGATTCGGCCAGCGCAATGGGGATCAGGCCCGCCGGCAGGACCCGCGCAAGTGGAATGGTGGTTCGGAGCAGACTGGCCAGGCCAAAACCCACGCCACCGGACAAGAAACCACGCCGCGACAACAACTCAGCAGCGTACTCAGGGTCTTCCAAAAGCTGCGATAAACCTCGCTCGATCCTGCTCATGACGGCTCAAGGGTAAGGTTCAGCTGTCGCAGGTGAAAACCATGGGAAATATGCGATAAAGATAATGCATGTTGGCTCGGACTGTCCAGAATGCCGGCAGACGGCTCGTGCAGCTCACCGGCCTTGTTACACGGCAGTGAACGTCTGCTTTCAGCTGCTCCTCCGTCATGCGCCGCAGCATGGATTCTGGCGTCCATCGTGACCGGGGGCTTATGGCCAGACGCAGAAGCTGGTTTGCTAGTGACCCAACGCAAAGAACGGGCGAAGTCGCGTACCCATGGCGCTGCCCAAGAACGCCGCTATGAACCACGCCCAAGCGTGAACGCTGGCCGATGCGACACCACTGAAATACGCACCAATGTTGCAGCCATAAGCGATCCGCGCACCATAGCCCAGCAACAGGCCGCCAATGACCGCTGCCAATAGCGGCCGCGGGGGCACCCGCCATACCGGCGCAAATCGCCCCGCCAAGCCTGCAGCAATCACTGCGCCCAAGATGATGCCAAAGTTCATCACCGATGTGATGTCGTTGAAGACGCTTTCCTCTAACGCATCGGCCCGGGCCTGCCAATAAGGCCAAGCGCCCACATCAATCCCGACGGTAGAAATCAGCTTGGAGCCCCACAAAGCAAAGCCAGAGGTAACGCCCCATGGGCGACCCGCCAACATTAGAGTTGCAATATTGACAGCGGCCAACCCGATTGCGCCAGCGAGTAACGGCCAGGGCCCTTGCAACCACGCGCGGCGCGATGTAGCCCTTGCGCTTCTAGCAAGGCCTCCATGACGACGGCGCTCGATCAACACAGAGCCGAAGTACACCAGAGCCAATAACGAAAAGCTCGTCACGATGGCACCTACCAGCCCAAACTCGGTCAATAGCGAGACCGGTCCCAGTCCCGGTGCCTCTTGCCAGACCGGGAAATGAAAAGCGCCGAACACCGAGCCCGCAATAAACGCGACCAGTGTGACGACCATTCGGACGTTGCCCCCGCCAACCGTAAACAGCGTCCCCGATGCACATCCACCGCCCAACTGCATTCCAACACCGAATAAGAAGGCGCCTACCAGGACCGCTATGCTTAATGGGCGAACTGCGCCCCGAAGCTCAACGCCCCAAACCTGGCCCTCGGCGAGCAGAGGCAGGAACACCAAGACCGTGATTGCCAACATCAACATTTGAGCGCGAAGTCCAGCACCATGGCCAGTTGTGACAACACTTCGCCACGCCGAGGTGAACCCGAACGCCGCGTGGTACAAAACCAGACCTGCGCCCAGGCCAACCAGAAACAAAGCCCCCTGCCGCCACCCAAACACCGCTACCAGATAAACTGCAGCAATGGCGCTAAGTATGACGCCTGTGAGAACGACGGGTCGATTAAACGGGGGCCAAATGTCTGGAGACGTTTCCAAGGCTCGTATGTTGATGCCGGTGGTCCTTCAACGCTGCGAAGGTTACCACTTTAGCAATCGGGTTTGGCGCCAAAGCACGCGTGCAGCGGCCGAACCAGCGGCTCGGTTACGAACGACCGCTTCGGGTTGCGTAGCCGCCCCCTCAGAATCCCGCTGAAGGCGGCAAAATGCTGCACTGCAGCAATGCCTGCTTACGGCCAGGAACGGCCGGTAGCGGTTCAACGCTCTGATAAAATCAACGGCGCCCAGTGAACAGCGTCGAAGTACCCTAGGCTGTGGCCAACTCCGAACGTTCGGTTTTGCCCATCAGCAGATGGTCGCTAACAAGAGTTCAATAGTAACTGCGCATATGACAATCGTTTAGGAAGGTGGGTCTGATGAGTGGCGGCAACAATCATATGCAGGAGAATGCGCTACTGCGACTCTGCGCGCGTCCATTCGTTACCGCCGAGGTGATTGATACGGCTGGCCAACTATTATCAGCGGAAATCGATTGGACCTATCTGATTCGGGCCGGTTTCCAACAGCAACTGATTCCTCTTCTCGACCGAATCCTACAACAGGTTCGCGAACCGCGGGTTCCCGGCGATATCCTGCATGCACTGCGCTATCGAATTGAAAAGAATCAGGAGCGTAACGAATATCTGGCACAGGAATGGTTCGCAGTGAGCAGGAGGCTTGCTTCCGCTCTCGCGGGCACGCCTCTACCGATCCAAGGCCCCCCGGTGACCGCAAGAGCGTACGGCGATCTCTCTTTGAGACAAGCGGCGATGCTGGCGTTTTTGGTAGACGATGGCGACTTTGCATTGGCCCATGAGAGCTTGGTCTCTCAGGGATTCCGCAAGCAAGAGCAGAGTGAAGGAATCGAGCATTCCGCCGCGAACCTGTGGTCGATAAGTGCTTTTTACGAGCGTATAAGGGACGGAATGACGCTCGACATGCACAGCGTACGTTGTCGCGACGTTTGTCCGTCTGAGGTTTCCAGTGGGACCCTTTGGGGTCGAGCCAAGAGGTGGCACTACGGAGCCGAGGAAGTGTTAGTTCTGGCCCCAGACGACCACTTGATAGCACTGTGCTTGCAGGGGGAGAGGGAGCAGTGGCGGATCCTGGGGACGCTTGCCGATGTGGCCCATTTTCTGCACCGGCATCGAGAATTAGACATTGGTGCGCTCCTGATCCGGTCGCGGAGTTTAGGGTGTGAAATGGTGACCAAACTCGGTCTCATGCTGACAGCACGGCTTGCCGAGATGAAGCAGTTGGCCATGCTCGTTGGCGGTCAAGGCGCCAAAGGAATAGAGCGGGATGCTGCCAAGATTTGGGCGCAGCTATTCGAGGGGGATCTGGCAAATGGACGCACAGAGGAATCTTCAGCTGCTGAGTCAGATCAATCGGTCAGTGACGGCAGCGCTGCAAGCCAGGCGACTCTCTCGAAGGCAAAAATGGACGAGCAGCAGCACTGGGCGAGCAGGAGTGAGGCGTGGCAGCGTTGGTCCGATCTTACCTTGCCTGCCATGGCGGATCTTACTGAGAACCTCTTTGATGCGGCTCGCATCACGGAGGACGATTGGGTGCTGGACCTCGCGTGCGGACCGGGAGATACCTCGTTGCTCCTGAGCCCGCGGGTCGGTCCAACCGGGATCGTGGTGAGTACTGACCTGATCCCCAATATGGTTGACACCGCCGTGCAACGCGCGGGAGCCGCAAAGCTTGGCAACGTCAAATGGGCTGTCGCGGATATGGAGAATCTACCGTTTGCCGATCAGGTCTTTGACGCCGTGGTTTGTCGCCTCGGAATCATGTACTGCCCCAGGGCTGAGCGGGCCCTTTCCGAAGCTCTTCGGGTCCTGAAACCTGGCGGGCGCGCCGCCTTTCTCGTCTGTGGGCCCAGGGAGAATAACCACGTCTTGACAGTTCTTCACGAGGTATTCTGGGACTTGTTTGACATCCGCCCTGCCACGGAGCCTGCACCCTTCAGGTTTGCTGCCAAAAACAGCTTAGCCCCGCTCCTGCGAACGGCAGGATTTACGAACGTTGAAGAAAGAGAGCTACGCTCGGAGAGAACCCTGCCCAGAACGCGCAGATTCTGGCAGCCGGGTGCTGAGCGGGCGATAGGCTGGAAGCTAGACTCGCTCCCTCCCGTGACGAGGAGCGAGTTGGAACGCCGCATGAATGCGGCGCTACAAGACTACGTTATCGGCGACAATTACCAACTTTCCTCGCACTACCGGGTTGGTGTCGGGACGAAGTCGGTTTAGCCGGGCAGTTTCGGCTATTCCGAACGCGACCTATTTCTTGCGTCTTTTCTTGACCGCGTGCGCCACACCAGCAGCTGCTGAGCCGATTGCGAGTAAGGCGAGTGTGGACGGTTCAGAAACAGCCACAAAATCTTCTTTGTCGTCACCAACAGGCTCTGCCAGCCCCTGCACGCCAAACAAGAGCAAGCCAACGGCCGGCGCGACCTTGGAAGCTAGCGCTAATTTGTCTTCGTTCGGTTTCATCAAGAGCACCCTCTCGGAAGCGTTCATCGCACCCGCATTATGCAAAATTCGCGCCAAGAGCAGGAAAAGTTCAAAATCAGAGGCTTGCGCACGTTCAGAGTAAGCAGGCGTAAGATTTCTCGACAGTATTTGCGGTAGCAATGCACCAAATTCCAACGCCGCAACGAGTCGCCAGCGGACCCTCATGTTGCAGTGCAACATCGCCTGATTGGCTGAAATCTGGACGGCTGCTTACGGCTAGAGCCAGCCGTTCCGAGCTCAACGAAGAGGCCCGGCGAGGCTATCCTCGTGATAGATCTAATTCGGTTGAGCTTACCTGCGCCGCACTCAGGCCATGCCCAGTCGGCGACTGCGTTCGCCATCGTGCAGCGAACATTTCTTGCTAGTCCGTTTGAGGTTCAACTATCAGAGACTCAAGCAAATATTCCATGCCATAAGGAGGCCAGTCATACTTGACCAAAATATTATGCTCTCCCGTCACCCATATGTGCGATCCGCGCTGAGGATCGGTATCATCTCCAACAGCATAGTGCCGAGCCTGAAATGTTCCCGCGGGAACCGTGATTTGTTCGCTGCCCACCAAGGTAAAGCGTTGCCTGGTCATATACCCCAATGGCCCAGTTGTGCCGTTCCAAAGTGGCGAAGTGCTATAGGTTGAAAATGTCTGGGTACCCGGCTCGTTACCTTCGAAAGCCCAGGCAGGCCAACCGTCGAGCATGACCGCGTGCGTCAGCACGTGGAACCGCTGCGGAACAGGGATTACTTGCACCGTGTGACCGGTGTCGATTCCGTCGGTTACGATGGTCATGGTGTCACCGGTCACCTGAAAGTAGCCGCTGCCAACCAACTGTTCATCAACTTGAAGCTGCACGTAGACCCGAAGTGGCCGTTCATCCGCACCTACCGTAAAGGTAACATCTCGCACGAATTTTGAATCGTCGGTCATGGCCAGGGTGCGCATGGTGCGCGACCCGTCTCGATTGTAGGTTAGCCACCAATCTTCTCGTCCACGCTCAAAACCGTCGGGTGCTTTCTTTCGATAGGATAGCCGCCCATGCATGTATTGAAATTGATTCCTGGGTCTTGACCTATCGGCCGTGGCCGTGCGCTGGTTGCTCAATTGAGTGCTTTTTTGCATTTCCTAAGCTCCGTGATCTACTCTTTGCGGCTAGTTATCTAAGAAAAGGAATGAGTCCTCGCTCCTGGTCGCATACCTAGAGCCCGACGGCCTTCGGGCCGATAGCCGGCCTCTACGTATATCCTACTCCAGCGCCCTGACTACCTCTTGCTGGAGGAGTGGCTCGCTCCACCCAGGGCGTGTAGGTGGTGGCCCATCCGGCAGGGTTTCAACACCTATCTGGCCAGAGTTCATCTCAGATACCAGACAGAACCGGCCCTTACCGCTGAATGCCCTCCAGGCTCCCTTCATCGGCACAGCGGCGATGATCCAGTCACATTGACACCCGGACCTATGGATTGCACCCAGCAGCTCTGGTCGGGTTGTGGTGGAGCAGCCGCCTCCAGCCAAGATGGCGGCTAACGGCCAGACGGGGACGTTCAACCCTCATGCCAGGGTCATCACTAAAGGCAGTATAAAAACGGTGCAGCGAAGTTTCCAGGATAAAATTTGACTTCCTCGACACCGAGAGCCTCCCGATGTCCAGATATCCTTCCAATATCGCCCGGTCGACGCTCAGCCGTCGGTTGGTGGCCAAATTGATGGCCGGGACACTAGTGGGTGCCGCCCTCTTGAAAACCAGAGCCATTGAGGCCACCGAGCAAGGAGACGTGACCATGCCATCCAACGCCCCGATTTCCGGTGTTCGCAAAGCCTATGCGGACGGCCCCTTCGGTCAGATTCACTACCGTTATTCGGGCAATAGGACGTCAACGGAAGTGCCTTTGATGTGCCTGCACGCCAGCCCTCTATCAGGCATGGTTTACGACTATTGGCTTACCGAAATGGGACAAGACCGCTTTACCGTTGCGCCAGACACACCGGGCTACGGCGGGTCCGACACCCCGAAGGAGCCGCCCCTCATCGGCGACCTGGCCGACGCGATGATCGGTTTCATGGATTCGATCAGTCTTCAAACCGTAGATGTGATGGGATATCACACAGGCTCATTGACCTCGGCTGACTTGGCTATGCGCTATCCGCACCGAATCCGCAAAGTCATCATGATATCGGCGCCGATTTTCGATGAGGCAATCATCGAGGAATACAGCCGCCGCATTTACGATCCGCCTCCAGAGTTTGCCGACGTGCTCGCCTCCATGGCAGAGAGCCTTCGCAAAGATGGACGGGGTATGTTCCGAGATATGACTGATGAGCGGTATGAAGACATCAGCATTGAACGGCTACGCCACTTCCGAACAGGGAATTGGGGATTTCGCGCCGCCTTCGCCTACGACCTGACAGAAGCGTTGCCGCAAATCGAGCAACCTATCCTGATTCTCAATCCCGAAGACGATTTGTGGGAGCTGACACCGCTGGCCAAACCTTTCCTCAGGAATGGCCGTATCCATGACCTTCCCGGGTGGACCCACGGCCATCTAGATTCGCATACGCAAGAGATGGCTAGAATCGTCCGCGCCTTTCTCGCCGAGTAACTGGTATAGCGGATACCTGCTGTCGTCGGTCAATCGTATTGCTTTCGCGCTGAAATGCTGCACTGCAGCGATTGACCGCTTACAGCCACGAGCAGACGGTCGATTCCTGCCTGATCGTTCGACTTGCTGCGCTAGGCGCTAAGCTTTAGTGGCCGATGGCCCACATCACAAACGTGACAATTTGCGAGCCATCGGGCTTGGTGCGAACGAATTTCTCAGTCTGGCCTCTGCGGCCGAGAGACATACCCCAGCCCACGTCGCCTGCGGAGCCACTGTTCGCATCCTGGCCCTTGTTACAGCCCTTTCCAGGAGGAGCGTTGCAACCGTCGTTGTCCGCTTCGCCGCCACTAGAACTCGACGAACCTATGTCGTAGGAGTCGTAACCATCACGATGGCCGTATATCAGTTCGAGCTGCTGGTAGTCATGCGCATTGGGATATTCATAGGGTGGGTCCTGGTAATCCATGCAGCTAAACAATGACTGGTTATTGAAGTTCTCGTCCTGATGGTCAAGTCCTACATTGTGGCCGAGTTCTTGGCATGTGACGCTGTGTTTCCAGTCGTCCTTGTTGTAATAAGACGACGAAAAATATGTGTCGTTTAGCTTCGTATAGCCCTTTTCGATATGGCCGTTGGAATCTATGTAAATCCCCGCGATCCCGAGCCATCCGTTATACCCATATTCGAGATTGCAAATCCGCACTTGGCCTGCCGGAGCGCGACATTGCCGTCGTGTCTTGTTAGATTTGCTCCCAGTTGGATCCAACGTCATGTTAAGGACACCTGAGTTACTCCATAGCGTAGTCGCAGGCGGTACATATGGATCCCAGTCAGATGTCGTGCTGTTGACGACGATCAGGTCAAAAGAACTTGTCGTCCGAGCCCAATGGTATGGCCCCCAAGCATGATCAGCAAAAAGTGGGGCTGATAAGAAAACAGACCAGATGCCGACGAGCGTGCTTCTTTTCATCCGAAACCCCCAACATTCTTATCGGCGGAGTTGCTCGATACGAGCTTATGAAATCAAGTCTTAGCCGCCACATTAGATTTCTCAACATACACCTACTGCCACGCGGCTGCAAAGCAGCAGCATCCTGGATGTCTGCTTGCAGCCAGTAGCGGAAATTGAAACAAATGATTCCTGTGAGGGAAACTTCGAAGGCCGGCAATCGCTCAAACGTCGCTGCATCGAGCTGACGTGGCTTTACATAATGCGCGACCTTTCCAGGCAGCGTGCGGTCTAACAGCTCATGTAATGCTGCAAAGGAATACCCGCCGTTGAGTGTGCCGAGAGGACGTGCCAGGCGTGATGGAACCCAAAAGAAGGGCGAACTGATACGCAAAACACGACATTTCAGAGTCTATAGTTGGGAAGGTTATAAAAGCTGGCTAAAACGAGTCAAAGCGACCCAACCGAGGGATAACTACGAACGGTAAAAGGGGGTTTCTGACAGGCGATGCAATGTGAGCATGTAGCGCCGTGAAGCGCGGTTTTGGGTCGATGGCCGCCCCTCAGAATAGCCTGATCAAGCCGAAAATGCTGCACTGCAGCAATGTTCGCTTACGGCTGCGGTTTCAACCGTTAGAAGACGGCAGCGGTCAGCGTTGTGTCGGAGAAGCGCCAGGCTTGCCGGAATCGTTTTTCGACTACGCTGCTGCGCTCGTACTCTCCCCGAGCTGCGTGACTCTTCCATAGGCCATAAAGCGCCCAACCATTCTCGGGGAAACGAGCGAGGTCCCCTTCAAAGGCGCGTTGCGCAAGCTGAGGCCGCCCCGCTGCAAGATAGGTGTGCTCAAGGTAGAGACGCATGGACTGGGCCCAGTCCGGTGGTTCCGTGTAACCGAGCTGGTCTTCGCGCTCAACCGCCGCGCGAAATGCGCTGATAGCCGCGTCGAGGTTGCCACGTGCCAACGCTATCTCACCAGCAAGGCCATGAACGGCAATCTCCAATACATGTGCTCCTGGATTAACCATGACCAGAAGGTCCTGGAGGTCAGGATCGGCCTGAAATTGCCGCAGCTCTGCAAGGGCAAGTTCTGCCGCTGCCAAGTTTTTCTGGCGCGCGTACTTGCTGCCGTGAACATATCGCCACATACCCTGAAGATACGGGTCGTCGGGGGCAGGTGCGGCTTCCTTATCTAGCTCCTCCCAGCGGCCAAATGACTTTTGAACCAGCCACACCGCCGCTACATCCCGTTTGAGGCGCGCCGAACCACTTGCCGCCCGTCGCGCATATGCAATGGCCTCAGCGTAGTTGCCTTGGAGCGTAGCGCCGAGACGAATGAACTCGCTGGCGTGTCTACCGTGCACTCGGGCAGAAACATTTAGACTGCAAATCATCGGATACGGATACCCGTCTCATGCGCTAAGGAGAATTTGATCCGCTTCCGAAGAGCGCTGGTTTGTCGCAATCGCCTTACCGTATTGTCCGACGCGGATATAGATATGCGAAGGCATGTGCACAATGTGCCCCGCATTGGGCATGGTGGCCGCCAGTCTGTCCGCTTGCGCCAGTGCGCGTCCTGGCGTAGGTGATGCCTCAAACAAATGGATGTACAAGTGATTAGCGCCAGGATGGTCTACTTCCAGGCGCATGGAGTGCTCCAGCGCTGCTGCAGCATCAATCGTTCCCGGGCGGGGGTTACCCTCGGCGTCCCAATAATTCCATCGAGATACCGTCATGATTGCGTCGGCATACAAGAAACCTGTATCCGGATCGCGGGTATAGGGTTCATGGATTGGCCGCCTGGACACGGCTGGCCGTCCTCAGCTTTCTCTGCCGATACAGATGAGCAATGGATTTTCCCAGAGCTAGTTGCGCCGGCAGGGAACGGATGCGGAGAGAATGCCCACAAATCGCCCACACTGACCCTGCTTCCTTTGCGCCAGAGGGAGATTAACTGACGGAAAGCGTTGGTGCCGGTGGACGGATTCGAACCGCCGACCCACGCATTACGAATGCGTTGCTCTACCGACTGAGCTACACCGGCAACTTCATGATCCGCGTATTATCAAATAGTAGGGTCGCCGTTGCCAAGCGGTACTTGGCACCTCTCGTCCGCCGCTCTGCCCGTGCCTACCGCCCGGTGGAGGTCGGCTGGCGTCCCGCAACTTTTGTCCGCGCACGCTGCTGACAGCGCAAGATTCAGACTGCCTCGCCGCGTTGTCGGTTCGACACTTGCGTGATCGCCCAAGAGCCTCTTGTCATTGATACTGGGAAAAGCCCACCCGCTCCGGCTCGGACGTTGCGGTTCGCCGAACCCCGCCAAGACCGCTGGCTTTTCAGGTTCGCACTGCGTCTGCCTGAAGCTCGTATTCCGACCTGTCCGTTTCGCCAACCGACAGAATTCGCGTTGGATAGATGCTGCGGGCCAACTTGCAGCCCCATTCCTCCAGCCGGTCTGATCAAAAGCCTTCTAATGCCTCGGCCTCGGATCCAAACACCGCGAAGATCGTGCTGAAACCGGAGATCTCAAATACGTCGGCAACTGTCTCATTCAGACTGCACAAGCGTATGTTTCCACCTCCGCCACGCAGCTTCTTGGCGGTCGCCAGAAGGACACGAAGCCCGGCACTGGAGATGTAATCCAAGTCTGAAAAATCGACAAGCACCTTCTCGGCTCCCTGGGCCACTAGCTCATCCAGCCGTTCTTGCGGTCTGTTCGGTCACGAAATCGGGTGCAGCCTCAAGTCTGTTTGCGTGCCGGGGGAGGACGTCGAGAGGTCAGAGCGGCCACATTCGACTGAGCGACACAGGGTTGGCAACAAAGCCTCGGCATTTCAGAGGATTAGCTGGTTGCAGTCAAGGCCCCGTCGACAAGTCCCCAGCACTCCTAGATAATCCCTGCGGGTCTGCTGGGGTGCCTATGTTCCACGTAGTCGATACGGCGATTTTCGACCGTCCGCTGTTGGACGAGCTGTGCCAGTTAACCACTGCCGTTCGCACCATCGCCAAGACCGAGCCCGGCGCCCGTTTCCTCACGGATCTGCTGCCCACCAAGCGGGCCATGCTGTACTTCACCCAGCCCTCCACCCGGACCTTTCTGTCCATCAACAACGCCTGCCACGTGCTGGGTGTGCGCACCAGCGAGATTCGGGACCCCGAGGTATCTTCAGAGGTCAAGGGGGAGACTTTTGAGGACAGCATCCGGACTTTCAGCTCCTACGTGGATCTGATTGTCATGCGCACGCCCGAGGCCGGCTACGCGGCGCGCGCCGCGGCGCTGATGGATTCAATCCCGCGCCCCGTGCCCATCATCAATGCGGGGAGCGGCAAGGATCAGCACCCGACCCAGGCTTTGCTGGATGTCTATACCCTGGAGCGCAGCTTTGAGAGCGCCGGGGGAATAGACGGCAAGACCATCGGCATGATGGGCGATCTGAAGCGGGGTCGCACGGTTCGCTCCTTATCAAGGCTGATGCGGCATTACCGGGACGTGCGTCTGGTCTTCATCGCCCCGGATGCGTTCGAGATGGAACCGGACATCAAGGCTGTTCTGGGCGAGCACGGGATTCCCTTTGTCGAGACCGCACGCCTGCATGAAGTGCTGCCCGAGCTGGATGCCATCTACGTCACCCGGATGCAATCCGAGCATGACGTGGATGATGAATCCTCAGGCGTCAATCTGGCGCCGTTTACGATCGGCATCCACGAGCTCAAGCTGCTGAAGACCGATGCCATCATCATGCATCCCCTGCCCCGCGGCCCGGAGATCCACCCCGACGTGGATGCTGATCCCCGGGCCATGTACTGGCGTCAGGAGCGCAACGGCATGTGGATGCGCGCGGCGCTGATCAGCAAGCTGTTTGCTGTGGAAGATCGGCTGATGGCAGCCCTGGAGGACTTTGCCTAAGCGGGATTAACGGGCCCTGGTCGCGGCAGGGGCCAAAATGACGGTCCCGCGCCCCGTTGGACGGGGTGAGGACGGGGTGAGAACGGGCAGAAAGCCCGGTTAAAAGGCGCTGTCCCGATTACGCACCCGCACCACGACGTCCACGCCGACAGGCGCCGTGCCGGCGGGGAGATCCGCCATCGCCTCAATGGTCACAGCCCCCACCGGTATGTCGGCGAGTTCGCCCGTGTCCACATTGTAGAAATGATGATGTTGCGTGGTTGTGGGGTCATAGAACTGCCGGGTCGGGTCCACGTTGACGGTGCGTAACAGGCCCCGCTCACAGAACAGGTTCAAGGTGTTGTACACGGTAGCCTTGGAGACCCGCGAGCCCATGGCCCGGGTGGCATCGATAATCTGGTCTGCGGAGAGATGCTGGGGTTTTGCGAAAATGACGCTCCCCACGTCGAGTCGCTGCTGAGTAGGCATGACATCGTGGGCAGCAAGCAGCGCGGCGACCTGTTCCCGATCCATGAGCTGGTCTCTTTCAAATCAATGGGTTGTCGAGTATACCGCCAAGCACTCTGTAAATGCTAACCATTCTCATTTGAGGATTCCCTGATAACTGGGCCCTTCGACCAGATAGGGGCATTCAGCCCGCCTGAGCGCTCGACTAAGGTCCCCAGGGATGAGCAACTGGGACGGACACGGCCTGCGCGGGCGGGGTTTCTCCTTGCTGGAGCTCCTGATTTCCCTGGCCCTGAGCGCCACTGTGCTGAGTCTGGGGCTGCCCGCCCTCCGCGGCCTGATCTTGGATAATCGCCGCACCGCCGATATCAATGCCTTCGTAGCGGCTGTGCAGGCCGCCAGGATCGAAGCTTTCAAGCGCAACGAGAC
Organism: Gammaproteobacteria bacterium; assembly: GCA_041556855.1. Lineage (GTDB taxonomy): Bacteria > Pseudomonadota > Gammaproteobacteria > Steroidobacterales > JBFFHS01 > JBFFHS01. The sequence continues at coordinate 37,237 of JBFFHS010000005.1, read as the reverse complement.
GGTAATTTTATGTAAAACCAAGGACTTGGCGATGTGCTCCCCGGATCCGGCCTGGGAAGACGGCTGGATGCTGTTCGTGAACGCCGATGACCGCCGTCCGCCGCGCCGGGACGCCACCGAGCCGGTGCTGCTGGGCCATCAGCCGGCCATGGCCGGGACCATCCGTGCCAACCGACAACTCTTTGAATTTCGGCCCTTCGGGCGCCGCAGCGTCAATGGCACCGTGACCTTCTGCGACGAACGGGGCGCGACCGGCGCCCGGGCCGTCATTATCAGCTACACCGGCCGCCCACGGGTATCCGAGCGGGGCCCCGGGCGACGGCGCCTGGCCTGCCCGTGAGCCGATATGGGTCTTGCGTTTATGCCTCACACCCGGCTTGGTGCCGCTGCGCAAATGCACGGTGACCCGCTCCAATTTGGCACCGCTCGTCCCGGCGCGCTGACCATCCGTCGGGGATTCTTGGCTGCCACGGCCCGCCTCCTTATAGTGCGTGGCCATGAGCAGGCTGACGCATGCCGGTTTCACGCTCTGGGAACTGCTCATCACGATCGCCGTGATGGGGATTGTCCTGGGACTGGGGGTGCCCAACTTTCTCGAGTTCGTGCGCAACAACACCATGGCGGCTAGTGCGAATGAACTGGTGACGGCGCTGTATATGGCCCGTTCCGAAGCCGTGAAACAGCAGACGCCGATCACGTTATGCGCCAGCGCCAATCCGACGGCGGCGGATCCCGCCTGCGGTGGCGCGGTAAACGGCGGCTTCGTGGTTTTCGTGGACGACAACGACACCAACGGCGACGGCCTGCCCGATGGTGACGGGATCATCCAGGTCGGCGAGCAGATCCTGGTCCAGCAGGATGAGCCCGGCGGCGCGCTGAACGTGTTTGCGGACAGCTTCTATGTGTCGTACGCGCCCACGGGTTTCCTGCGCAACGCCCCGGGTCAGCCGACAGGCGCAACGACCGTGCTGTATTGCGACGCGCGGGGGAACAAAGACACGGGCGGCGGTATTTCAGCGGCCCGGGTCGTCACCATCGCCCCCACCGGCCGCCCCCAGCTGGTCCGGGAAATGGCCGACGTGGCCAACGCCGCAGCAGCCCTTGGCGTGGGCTGCTGATTCGGAGCCGCCAGACGTGACCACTAAGAGACAGAGCGGCTTTACCCTGATTGAGGCGTTGGTGGCGCTGCTGGTGCTGTCCGTCGGCATGCTGGGTATGGCGGTACTGTACGTGGAGAGCTTGAGCGCCGGACGCACGGCGTCCTATCGCAGCCAGGCGGTCAACCTGGCGGCCGATATGGCGGATCGGATTCGCACCAACCGCCGGGCACAGGCCGCCTACGCCAGTGGCGCCGCCAACAATGGCTGTGACCCCTCGGGTGGTCTACCGGCAACCCCGTGCACACCTGGGCAAATGGCCGCCCACGATCTGTTTCGATGGAACCAGGCTCTCGCCACGGTGTTGCCGGGCGGTAACGGTAACGTGCAGTTCAGTGACGCCACCCTGCCACCCAGTTACACCATCACGGTGCGTTGGACAGAAGTCACCGAGCCGGCGCCGCTGACCTACCGGATGACCATTCAGGTGCCAATCACGTGATCAAGATAGCGATGAGAAGGCAACCGAGCGGCCCGTCGGGGCCAGCACAGCGCGGCGTCACCCTGGTCGAGCTGATGGTGGCGCTGGGCATCGGCTCGTTTCTGATGGTGGGTGCCGTCACGGTGTACGTTCAGAGCAAGACCGCCTTCAACGTGAGCGAGTCCGTATCGCGCCTGCAGGAGAACGCCCGCTACGCCTTCGAGATCCTCGAGCCGGACATTCGCATGGCCCACTATTGGGGCCTGACGGCGCGCACCAACCGCATCCAGGGCCGGGCCACCCCCCTTGAGCCGGTACCCCCGGGCCTGGGCGTGGCCGGCGACTGCCGGCGGAACTGGGCCATCAATCTGGACCAGGAGGTGGGCGGCGACAACAACGGTTACGCCTGGCCCAACTGTACGCCGTTCGCAGGCGCGCCCACGCCGCCGGACTCGGACACGCTGGTTATCCGCCGGGTGAGCGAGGATCCTTTGCTGACCCTGCAACCCGGCGTGGTTTACGTCCAGTCGGCCCGCTTCCGCGACGGGCAGCTGTTTACCGGCACGACGCTCCCGCCCGGGTTCGTCCCCTCCGAGTCGGCCACCCACCAGCTGATCGTCAACGGTTTCTACGTCAGCAGCGAATCCGCCCTGTCCACCCCCGGCAATCCAGTCCCGTCGCTGCGCAGCAAGGGCCTGGTGGGCGGCTCGGGCGCGGGCGGTGCGCCAACCATCCGCGACCTCGAGATCATTCCGGGTGTGGAGGACATGCAGATTCAGTTCGGTGTGGATACCGACCTGCCCGGCGCACTGACCCGCGGCTCCGTGAATCAGTTCGTCAATCCCGGCGACCCGATCATCACGCCGGGCGCGACCGGCTTTCTGCCTCAAGCGGAAATCCTGGCGGTGCGGATCTGGTTGCGGCTCCGGGCCGAGCGCCCCGAGGTCGGCTTCCAGGACACCAACGCCTACGTCTATGCGGACCAGGACGTGGCGCCGCCCATGGACGGCTTCCGGCGCGCGGTGGTGTCGAAAACGATTTTTCTGCGCAACGCACGGACTGGCATCCAATGAGCACGACAAACGCCCAATCTGTGCCGCTTCGCCAGCAGGGGGCTGCCCTGGTGGTGGGTTTGATTCTGCTGCTGATACTGACGGTGCTGGCCGTGTCGGGCATGAACACCTCCACGCTGGAGTTGACCATGGCCAGCAACGTGCAGTATCACCAGAACGCCTTTCAAGCCGCGGAAACGGGCATTGATATCGCCATCGGCAACCGGCGATTCAACACCGTGACGCCGAGCGTGTCACCGATGATGCCGCTGAATGCCACGGATACAACCCAGACTGTCACGACTTTTCAGACCAACACGCCGGTCCCCGACCGCGCCTTCAGCATGGGCGAGGATTCGGGCGCCATTGCGGCATTTCATTTCGATATCGTTGCGGTAGGCACGTCGGCAAGGAACGCCACGTCTACCCATAACCAGAGCTTTTATGTGGTAGGGCCCGGCGGCAACTAGAACCCTTCAAGCCAACGGTCAGCAGGGAGAGCATCATGACCAGAACCACCATCCGAGCATTCGTCCTGCTCGCGCTCAGCGGCGCAGCGCACGCCGCGGCCGTGCGGGTTATCGAGCAGCCTGAAGATGCCTATGAGCTCCGTCTGGCCGAAGTGCGCCTGCCTGGCAACCTGGATGGCTCGGTCACTTTCAGGGCCTGCAGCGACTGCCGCACCACCGCGCTGCGCATCACACCGGCCACCGTCTTCCAGGTGAATGGTCAGCGCGCTGACCTTGAGAGCTTCAGCGAGGCCGCGCACGCCCTGCGCGGGCGTCGTGGCGGCGCCGCCGGCACAGCCGTGTACATATTTTTCAAGGTTGATTCGCGCCTGGCCACGCGGCTGGTGCTGGATTCTTTCGAATAAGGAGCACACCAGGGCTGGAGTGGCTAAAAAAACAGGTTAAGAGGTAACGACCATGAGTGTGACAAGGATGACAAGCACATGGTTCGCGGCAGGGATGCTTGGGGCGCTGACCGCCGGTTCGCCGGTCCTGGCGGACGACACGGAGTTGTTCGTGGGCGATCCATCCCTGCATGGCGACACGAAACCCAACGTGCTGTTTGTTTTCGATACGTCCGGCAGCATGGCCACGCCGGTCGTCACGCAGACCAATTACGATCCGGATGTCGTGTACCCAGGCGCGTGCGCTGCAGCGCGAGTTTACTGGCGTGACGGCACCGGCTCTCCGCCGGCCTGCGACACCGACCGCTGGTTCTACAAAGATCAACTCATGTGTTTGCAGGCCGCCGAGGCGTTGCAGGACACCACCGGTCGTTACACGAGCCGTATGGCCCAGTTCGACGCCTCGTCCGACAATCGCTGGGAGCGAATCAGCCGCAGCCGCAAGGACCGCCCGATCGAATGTGAGGACGACAGCGGCGCCCACGGCGGCTTCGGTTTTGACGCCGCTGCGGTCTACGCCCGCAACGGAGTGCCCGGTGAGCCATGGAGCGATAACCCCAACGACGAATTGAACTGGGGACAAAACCCCGCGGACCGAACGTACACGCTCTATGGCGCCAATTACCTGAACTGGTATTACGGCCCCGCGACGGGTATCCAGACCCGCTCTGAGATCATGAAGCAGGTGGCCACCGACCTTTTGAGCACGGTGGAGGGCGTCAACGTTGGCTTGATGCGTTTCAACAACCACGAGGGCGGTCCGGTCATCCACGCCATGGAAGACATCGTGGCCGCCCGTCCGACGCTGGAAACGCGGATCAACAACCTGCCGGCCTCGGGCTGGACGCCGCTGTCGGAGACCCTGTTTGAAGCCGGCATGTACTACTCCGGTGGCCCGGTGGACTACGGCAACCTGGCCAGCCCCGAGTCCAGCGTGACCGAGTCCCGCTCCCCATCGGACCACAACCGCTACCAGTCACCGGTGAAGTTCGGTTGTCAGCAGAACTTCGTGGTGCTCCTGACCGACAGCGCGCCCACCGAGGACGTCAGCGCCAATGCCAAAATCCAGTCGCTGCCCGGCTTTGCCGCGACGGTCGGACCGTCCTGCGACGGGTCGGGCGACGGCGCCTGCCTGGATGACATGGCGCAGTGGATGCATGAGACTGATCTGAGCCCGCTGCCGGGCCAGCAGAACGTGATCACCTACACCATCGGCTTTGCCGTGGATCTGCCCATTCTCAAGTCGACGGCTGAGCGCGGCGGCGGCGCGTATTACGCAGCCGGCGACACGGCCACGCTCAACGAGGCGCTGACCAACATCATCGTCCAGATTCTGGATACCCAGACCACGTTTACCTCTCCCACGGTGTCGGTCAACAGCTTTACGCGAACCACCACCCTCAACGACGTGTTCATCACCCTGTTCCAACCGACCGGTCAGACCCACTGGCCCGGCAATCTGAAGAAATACCGCCTCAAGGACGGCGTCATCAGTGATGCGGACGGCGACCCGGCCGTGGACCCTGTCACCGGCTTCTTCGCCGACGGCGCGCGCAGCTACTGGGCCGCCTCCGATGACGGCAAGAATGTGCTGGTTGGCGGTGCGGCCAACCAGCTGCCGGATGCCAGCGCGCGCAAACTGTACACCTATCTAGGCAACCCGGTGCTGTCGGATCCCACCAACCAGGTTAAAGCGAGCAACCTGGCCATCGATGATGCGCTGCTGGGGGTTGGCAACGCCGGCGATCCCACCCGGGAGGACCTGATCAACTTTGCCCGGGGCTTGGACGTGACGGACAGGAACCAGAACGGCAACCTGGCGGAGACCCGGCAGAGCATGGGCGATCCGCTGCACTCCAAGCCCGTATCCGTGAGCTACGGCCCAACCCTGGACGACGCGCTGATCTTCTTCGCCACCAACGACGGCTATCTGCACGCCATCGATCCCGACACGGGTGTCGAGCAGTGGGCCTTCGTGCCGCCGGAGTTCCTCGGGGATCTCACCGAGCTCTACTACAACGAATCCAGGGCGGACAAGCACTACGGTATCGACGGCAACATGACGATACAGACCAACGCCGACCTGGACGGCATCATCGACGCCGGTGCCGGCGAAAGCGTGTATCTTTATTTCGGCCTGCGCCGGGGCGGCACCTTCTACTACGCCCTGGATGTCACCAATCCCGGTCAGCCGCAGTTCATGTGGCGGCTGGACGCCGGCGACCTGCCCGGGGTAGGCCAGACCTGGTCCAATCCCGTGGCGACCCGAGTCAAGGTCGCAGACGCCACTCAGAACGCTGACCAGCTGGTGCTGCTGTTCGGCGGCGGCTACGACACCAGCCAGGACAACTACGGCACCAGCACCGATGCGACGGGTAACGCCATCTATATGGTGGACTCGATCTCCGGTCAGCTGCTCTGGCATGCCAGTCATGCTGATGCTGACCGCAATCTGTCGCGGATGACCTATTCCATCCCCGGCGACCTGAAAGTCCTGGACATGAACGGCGACAAGCGGGCGGATCGCGTGTACGCCGCCGACATGGGTGGCCAGGTGTGGCGCCTCGACATCCGCAACGGTGAACCCAGCAGTACCCTGGTGAACGGCGGCGTGTTCGCTCAGCTGGGCGCGGCCGGTCAGGGGGAAGCGCCCGCCACGCAAGCGACGCGCCGCTTCTATTACGCGCCCGACGCGGCCCTGGTGAGCAATCATGAGAATAGCTTCCTGCACATCGGCATTGGCTCGGGCCACCGAGCCCGTCCTCTCAGCACGGCGACGCAGGATCGTTTCTACGCGCTGCGTGACTATGACGTGTTCAGCACCAAGACGCAGGCCGAATATGATGCGCTACAGCCGATCCAGGATGACGATCTCGTGGACGTGACCAACGACGTGGACGCCGCGGTGCCCCTCGGCGCCCCTGGCTGGAGGCTGGAGTTGCGCCAGGGCGGCTGGCTGGGTGAGAAGGTCCTCGCCCAAGCGCGCACCTTTGACAACCGGGTCTTTTTCACCACCTTTACGCCCGGCGGCACGATGAGCGCCGAGGGTTGCGTCCCCGGCCCGGGCACCAACCGGCTCTATGCCGTGGACCTGCTCTCGGGGGCGCCGGTCACCAACCTGGATGGCTCGGACGACGGCTCGCCGCTGGATGAGAGCGATCGCTCTGTTGAAATTAAGGGGTCGATTTCCTCCGAAGTGGTGTTCATGTTCCCAGCTGCGAATGATCCCGATGGCTGCACGGGTGACGAATGCACCCCCAACCCGGCGGCTTGCGTGGGCTTGTTCTGCTTCGACCCGGAGTTTGATAATAGGCCAGTGCGGACCTTCTGGAGCCAGGAGGCCACCCAGTAGGGTGGTGCCAGGCCTGGAACGCCGACTCAAGGATCAGATATGGCAAGGCAGATGAGGCTCAAGCGGCGGATGCGCGGCATGTCGCTTATTGAACTGATGGTTGTGATGGTCATCGTGGCAATCATGGGGATGATCGCAATACCCGCCTATCGGGGATACGTGCTGCGGGCCCAACGCGTGGACGCCACCTCTACCTTGCTGCGAGTCGCGGCCAATCAGGAGCGCTTCTATCTGCAGAACAACACCTACACCAACAACCTGGTAGCGGTCGGCGTAGATGGCACCGGCATCACCGACAAGGGGCTTTATGCCATTGATATTCCGGTAGCCAATGCCCAGACGTTCACCATCCGCGCGGTACCGGCAGCAGGCTCTCCCATGACTGAGGACGCGGACTGCCAGACGTTCACCCTCACGGCTCAGGGCGTGCGCGCCACCGCCCCGAGCCCCGTCGACGACTGCTGGCAGTAACGCGGCGCGGGGGCACGCGGCTGTTCCCTGTGCCCAGCCCGTCCCCTAGGCGTCCTTCCGCCCGGCCATAAGCGCATCCAGAATGAGCAGCGCCGCCCCCACCGTGATGGCCGAGTCCGCGACATTGAAGGCCGGGAAATACCAGCGCTCATAATGCACGTGGATAAAGTCCACCACGTAGCCCCACTGAACCCGATCGATCACGTTGCCCAGGGCACCGCCCAGGATGAGCGCCAGGCCCGACGCCAACAGGTGCTGCCCGCGGGCCGGCAAACGGCGCAGCCAGATCAAAATGACGCTGCTCACCACAATACCCAGGCCGATGAAAAACCACCGCTGCCAGCCGGAGGCTCCGGCCAGAAAACTGAAGGCTGCGCCCGTGTTGTGAAGTCGGGTGATGTCGAGCACCGGCAACACCTCGACGCTCTGATACAGCGTGAATTTCTCCACAATCAGATTCTTCACCCATTGATCGGCCAGGATCACAGCCAGGGACAGCCACAGCCAGTTGCTGGCGCCTGCCCGAATACTGAACCAGCGTCGCTCGGTCATGCGAAGCGGCGCGTCTCGCCCTCGCCCGCCACGTTGGCAACACAGCGCCCGCAGAGCTCGGGATGCTCGCCATGGCTACCCACGTCGTCGCGCCGGTGCCAGCAGCGCACGCACTTGGGCGCCGCGGCAGGCTCCGCCACGACCCAGAAATCCTCCCCGCTGGGAAGCTGGCCATGGGCACCGCTGGCAGGCGCCTGATGAACCACCTGCACCGTCGCCGCCGAGGTAATGAACAGGAAACGCAGTTCTTCCTGCAGCGCCGCCAGCATTGCCGCCAACGACTCGCCCCCATGCACCTCGACCCGGGCCTCGAGCGGCGCGCCGATCTTGCCCGCGCCGCGCAGCGCCTCCAGTTCCTTGGCAACCACTTCCCGCACGTTGAGCACGATGTCCCAATCCACCGGACTGGCCATGAGGTCCACGTGGGGCAGCTCATACCAGGTCTGGGTAAACACCGTACCGCCGCGCTCGCCGGGCAGGGCCTGCCAGATTTCTTCAGCGGTGAAGCTTAAGATCGGCGCGATCCAGCGCACCATGGCCTCGGCGATATGATAGATGGCCGTCTGGGCGGAGCGCCGCGCGTGACTGGCGGCACCCGTTGTATATAGACGGTCCTTGATCACGTCCAGATAGAACCCGCCCAGATCCAGGATGCAGAAGTTATGAATCTTTTGATAGATGGGGTGAAACTCGTAGCGCTCATAGTGAGCCACGATCTCAGCTTGTAGCGCTGCAGCGCGAGCCAGAGCCCAGCGATCCAACCACACCATCTCCGCCACGGGCACGTCGTCCGCGCCGATGGTAAAGCCGTGCAGGTTGCCCAACAGGAAGCGTTGCGTATTGCGCATGCGGCGATAGGAATCGGCCGTGCGGGTGAGAATCTCATCGGAGAAATAGATCTCGCCGCGATAATCGGTGGCCGCGACCCACAGGCGCAGCACATCCGCGCCCTTGTCCTTAACGATGTCCTGAGGCGCCACCGTGTTGCCCAGGGACTTGGACATCTTGTGGCCGTTCTGGTCCACCGTGAAGCCATGGGTAAGGACACCTTTGTACGGCGCCCGACCGCGCATGGCCACGGAGGTCAAAAGACTGCTCTGAAACCAACCCCGATGCTGATCGGAACCTTCCAGGTACAGGTCCACGGGCATGTCCATGGGCGGGAACAGGGCAGGCACGGCGTGATGGCTCATACCCGAGTCCACCCACACGTCCATGATGTCGGTCACCTTGTCGTACTGATCCGCCTCGTCGCCCAGCAGGTCCGCCGGGTCCAGATCAAACCAGGCATCGATGCTCTGCTCGGCAACGCGGTCCGCCACCTGGCGCAGCAGGTCGGGCGAGCGAGGATGCAGTTCCCCCGTGTCTTTGTGAATGAACAGCGCGATGGGCACCCCCCAGCTGCGCTGGCGGGAGATACACCAGTCGGGCCGATTGGCGACCATGCCCTCGATGCGCTGTTCGCCCCAACTGGGGGTGAACTGCACGTCCTTGATAGCCGCCAGCGCCGCATCGCGCAGACCAGCCTGCTCCAGGCCGATGAACCACTGGGGCGTGGCGCGAAAGATCACCGGCGTGCGATGGCGCCAGCAGTGCGGATAGCTGTGCTGAAAAGGTTCCTCGTGCAACAGGGCGCCGTGCTGGCGCAGCAGCTTTCGAATCTGCTCCTCAGCCGGATAAATATGGGCGCCGCCCACCTCGGGGGTATCCGGCCGAAATTTGCCTTCCCCGTCCACGGGGTTGTCCAGGGGCAGATTAAAGCGCAGCCCCATGTCGAAATCCTCATGGCCGTGGCCGGGGGCCGTGTGCACCGCACCGGTACCGGCTTCGGTCGTGACATGATCACCCAGCACCACGGGCACGACGCGCTCGTAAAAAGGGTGCTTAAGCTTGAGCCCCGACAGGGCCTCGCCCTTGACGTCGCCGACGCTTTCGAAGCTGCTCGCACCATAGCGTTTGGCCACGTCCTCCACCATGGGGCTGGCGACGAGGAGCAATTCGTCCGCACCGTTGAGGTTGACCCGCAACAGGCTGTAATGCAGATCGGCATTCAGCGTTACCCCCTGGTTGCCGGGCAACGTCCAGGTGGTGGTGGTCCAGATGGGCACGGCGGCCGGCGGCCGATCAACCAATGCGATACCCATGCGGCTCAGCAGGTCATCCACCTCGACCACCGGAAAACGCACGTCGATGGCAGTGGACGTCTTGTCCTTGTACTCCACCTCGGCCTCGGCCAGGGCCGAGCGGCAGTCCAGGCACCAGTGCACGGGCTTATAGCCCTTATAGACATGGCCCCGCTCTAAGATGGTGGCGAAACCGCGCAGCTGCTCGGCCTCATAGCGCGGGTCCATGGTGAGATAAGGGTGATCCCAGTCGCCCAGCACCCCAAGGCGCTTGAAGTCGGTCCGCTGTCGCTCCAGTTGGCGCCAGGCATAGTCGCGGCAGGCCTGCCGGAACGCCGTAGCATCCAGCTTGTGCCCGACCTTGCCCTTCTTCTTCTCCACGTTCAGCTCGATGGGCAGCCCGTGGCAGTCCCAGCCGGGAATGTAGGGCGCATCAAACCCCGCCAGGGTGCGACACTTGACGATGATGTCCTTCAGGATCTTGTTGACAGCGGTGCCCAGATGAATCGTGCCGTTGGCGTAGGGCGGGCCGTCATGCAGGACGAAGATGGGTCGGCCCGCCGCGGCCCTGCGAATCTCGCCGTAGACGTCGTTTTCCTCCCAGGCCTTGAGCATCTGCGGCTCGCGCTGGGGCAGATTGGCCCGCATGGGAAACGCCGTCCTGGGCAGATTAATGGTGTCCTTGTAGTCGGTCATGGCGGTCCAGCGGGCAGTGTTGGGTCAGGCGGCCAGCACGGCGCGGGCGTCGATCAGAGCCTGACGCATTTGCGTCGTCATTGAATCAATATCTGCGGCCTTTTCTTCATCGCGCAGGCGATGAATGAAGTGCACGGTGATGTGTTCTCCGTATATAGCTTGATCGAAATCAAAAATGAAGACTTGCAGCAGCGGCTCGGCGCCATCCGCCGCGAGCTGGGTTCTTACGCTGGCAACGCCGTCGTGCAGCTTGCCATCGAGACTCACCCGCACGGCGAAGATGCCCTGCACGGGGCTCTGCCGTCGGCCGAGCGTCACGTTCGCCGTGGGCAAGCCGAGCTTTTTGCCCAGGCCATTGCCGCGCACGACCCGGCCCGACATGGCGTAGGGTCGGCCCAGCATGGCAGCGGCCTGGGCCATGTCGCCCCCTGCCAGCGCGTCGCGAACGGCGGTGCTGGACACGCGCTGCCCAGCGCAGATCACGGCGGGTACTTGGGTGACCCCAAAGCCGTGGTGGGCGCCGGCCGCCTCCAGATCCGCCACGGTCCCGCTGCGTCGGGCGGCGAAGCGAAAGTCATGGCCCACCACCATGTGGCGCACGCCCAGGCCCAGGATGAGCAGCTGCTCGATAAAGGTGTCGGGCTCCAGGTGGCGCACCGTCTCGAACCGGGGACAGAGAAACAGATCCACGCCCAGTTGCTGCAGCAGCGCAAATTTCTCCCGAAACCGGGTCAGCCGGGCCGGCGGGACACCGACGCAAAAGTACTCCTTGGGCAGCGGCTCGAATGACAGCACCAGTGAGGGACAGTTCAGCGCCGCCGCGCGAGCGCACAGCACTCCCAGGATTTCCTGATGACCCAGGTGCACGCCGTCGAAGGCGCCAATGGTCACGGCGCAGCCCTGGGCGCGATCGTGGCGGCCAAGGGCGGCGACGCTGCGATACAAGTGCATGGGATCTGCCCGAAACTCCGAAGGGGGCGGCCGCTGCCAGGCCGCTATTATAGGGAGCCTCCTGAGGGTTTCCCACGCAAGTCCGCCGGGCGCAGACCGAGGAAGAATAGCGTCCCGAAATACACGCTCATCCCACCGATCACGGCGACGCCTAAGGCCACCACCCGATCAAACACGCCGATGCTGAGCCAGTCACCCGGCGCAGCTGCCGCCCACCAGAGAAAACCGGCCATGGCCAGGCTGGCCAACAGCACCTGCCCGGCCAGGGTGAGCCAACCGCTGCCCGGCCTGTAGACCCCCGCCCGCAACAGCCCGCGCAGCAACAGGCCGGCATTAAGAAAGGCCGACAGGGTCGTCGCCAGGGCCAGGCCGGCGTGGGGCGCGGCCCATCCCGCCCGCAACCAGCTCACCACGATGACCACGTTGAGCACCATATTGGTCACCAGCGCAATAACGCCGATGCGCACCGGTGTGCGGGTATCCTGGCGCGCGAAATACCCTGGCGAGAGCACCTTCACCAGAATGAAACCGACCAAACCAAAGGCATAAGCCATAAGGCTGGCCGCCGCCATGCCCACATCCGCCGCGTTGAACTGGCCACCGTAGAAAATGGTGGTCAACATGGGCGCCGCCAGCATGATCAAACCTAACGCGGCGGGGACACCGACAATCAATACCAGGCGCAGTGCCCATTCCAGAGTGTCGGAAAAAGCCGCCGCCGAGGCCTCAGCATGCTGCTGGGAGAGATTGGGCAAAATCACCGTCGCCAGGGCGATGCCGAACACGCCCAGGGGAAACTCCATCAGCCGATCCGAGTAATACAGCCAGCTGATACTGCCGGTAGCGAGAAACGAGGCGATCAGAGTGTCGAACAGGATATTGATCTGGGCCACGGAGGAGCCGAAGATCGCCGGCCCCATGAGCTTGAGGATCCGCCGCACCCCCTCATGGGCCAGCCCCCAGCGGGGTCGCGGCAACAAGCCCAGCCGCAGCAGAAACGGCACCTGAAAGGCCAGCTGCGCGGCGCCGGCAACGAACACGCCCATAGCCAGCCCCATGCCGGGCCGCTCCATGCCCGGCGCGATCAGTGCGGCAAAAACGATCAACGCCAGGTTCAGCAGCACCGGCGTGAAGGCGGGAACGGCGAAGCGTCGATAGCTATTCAGAATGCCGCCCGCCAACGCCGTCAGGGAGATGAAAAACAGATACGGGAACGTGAAGCGGAGCATGTCCACCGCCAGCGGGTAGCGCGCCGGCTCGCCGATGAAGCCGGGGGCAAACAGCATGATCAAGAGCGGCGCGGCCAGCACGCCCACGGCGGTGATGGCAAATAGCGCCACGCTCAGCGTGCCGGTCACCGCATCCACCAGTTCGCGAGTCTCCGCCAGGGAACGCTGACTGCGGTATTCCCCCACCACCGGCACGAAGGCCTGAGCAAAGGCCCCTTCGGCGAAGAAGCGCCGCAGCAGGTTGGGGATCTTGAAGGCGACGAAGAAGGCGTCCATGACCGCGGTCGCGCCGAAAAAGCGGGAAAACACCATGTCCCGCACCAGACCCAGCACCCGGGACAGCAGGGTCATGAAGCTCACGACTGAGGTGGCGCGGAGCAGCCGACCGGGCGAACCAGCGGAACTGTCAGCTTTCTCGCTCATGCTGGTCCGCGAGTGTAGAGCAAAAGATCCCTAACTGCTTGACTTTGCAAGTTGTGATCAAAATAATAGCCGGCCTTCGAGCGACCCTGCGGGGCGCCAGCGGATTTCAGGACGTAGCGACCTTGGCAAACATCAAATCGGCAAAGAAACGTGCGCGGCAGGCCGTCGGCCGGCGGGCCCGCAATATGGCTCAGCGCTCACGGATGCGCACTGCCATCAAAAAGGTGCTGGCGGCCGTGGCCTCCGGCGACAAGAGCGCCGCCGAGGCGGCCTATAAAGCCGCCGTACCGGAGATCGACCGGATGGCCGGCAGGGGCATTGTTCATCGTAACAAAGCGGCTCGGCACAAGAGCCGGCTGAGTGCGAAGGTTCAATCGCTCTCGTAAGCCTCGGCGGAATCCTCCGCCTGCTCCAGATAGACCATCACGTCGCGAGCCAGCTGCCCGGTGCCCTCGCGGGCCAGAGCGCTGATCTGGTAGACCGGACCCTGCCACTCAAGCTTGCCAACGATCTCATCGGCAACCCGCTGCCGGTCGGCGACGGGGATCAGATCCATTTTGTTCAGGACCAGCCAGCGGGGCTGGGCAGCCAGCTTAGGAGCGAACTTGGCCAGCTCGGCCGCAATCGCCTGAGCCTGAGTCACCGGATCGCTGTCTCCGCCCAGGGGCAGGACATCCACCACGTGTAACAGCAGCCGGGTGCGCTCCAGATGGCGCAGGAACCGATGGCCAAGCCCGGCGCCCTCGGCAGCCCCCTCGATCAGACCGGGGATGTCCGCCATGACAAAGCTGCGGTCCTGCTCCACTCGCACTACGCCCAGATGGGGATGCAGAGTCGTGAAGGGATAGTCGGCGATCTTGGGCCGCGCCGCCGACAGCGCCCGGATCAGCGTGCTCTTGCCGGCGTTCGGCAACCCTACCAGCCCCACGTCCGCCAGCACTTTCAGCTCCAGGGCCAGATGGCGGCCCTCGCCGGCCTCACCGGGCGTGGACTGCCGCGGCGCCCGATTCACCGATGACTTGAAGCGGGTATTTCCCAAGCCGCCGCGACCACCCCGGGCAACCAACAGGGTCTGACCGTCAGCATCCAGATCACCCAGAATCTCCTGAGTATCGATGTCTTTGACGATGGTGCCCACGGGCACGTCGACGAAAAGATCATCCCCCGACGCCCCGGTGCAATTGCGGCCCGCGCCCGGCGAGCCGCTGACGGCCCGAAACTTGCGCTGCACCCGAAAGTCGGCCAGCGTATTCATCTTGGTGGCTGCGCGCAGATACACGTTGCCGCCATGACCACCATCACCGCCGTCGGGGCCACCGCGGGGGATGTACTTCTCGCGCCGAAAGCTCAGGGCGCCGTCCCCGCCCCGCCCGGCCAGCACTCGAATGGTCGCCTCATCAACGAACTTCATAACGGCAGCACTTTTAGGCTGGGGACATTTTGCTTGGTCGGCAGAATCAGCACAGCGCGGCGACAAACCGGCCGGCTTTAAGAGATTTTACAAGACGCGGGGCGGCGAGGGGGCGGCGTGCCTTCTTCCCCGGCTGGCATAAAAAAGCCCCGCAAACGGGGCTTTTCTGATGCCGCTGGTTACAGGCGGCTAATTGGTGTCGATCCGCACGAACTTGCGGTTCTTTGGCCCCTTGTTCTCAAACACGACCCGGCCGGCCGCCTTGGCGAACAGGGTGTGATCACGGCCCAGGCCAACATTAGGACCGGCGTGAAAGTGGGTGCCCCGCTGCCGAACCAGGATGTTGCCCGGCACTACGCTCTCGCCACCATAGCGCTTTACGCCCAGGCGTTTGGATTCGGATTCGCGGCCGTTCTTGGAGCTGCCGCCTGCTTTCTTATGTGCCATCCCTAAACTCCTTACTCGGCCTCGGCGTCAGCCGGCGCCTCCTCCTGGGGCTGCGCCGCCTTGCGGGGCGCGCCGGTGATTCCGGTAATCTCAATCTCGGTGAAGTGCTGCCGATGACCCTTGAGGCGTTTGTAGTTCTGACGCCGCTTGAACTTCAACACGTCTACCTTCTTGCCCTTGCCCTGAGCGGTAACTTTGGCCTTGACCTTGCTGCCGGATACCAGTGGCGTGCCCAGCTTAACCTGGGCGCCCTCGCCCACCAGCAGTACCTGGTCGAACTCGACGCTATCACCCTCATTTCCGGCCAGCCGCTCTATGCGCAGCCGATCGCCCTTACTCGCCCGGTACTGCTTGCCGCCGGTACGGAAAACCGCGTACATGGGAAACTCCCTCTGTTGCCGGGCGCCTGCGCTGCAGGCTGTTGGCCCGACCCGTGGAAAAGAGGCGGAATTTTAGAGATTTCGCTCAACCGGGTCAATGAGTTAGGCCTGATCTCGGGCACCCGCCGCCGATCGGCCGGGCGCCTTCAAAAACCGCCAGCCTATTCGCCAACGCTTTGAAACTCAGGCATTATTCCGGCCGTGAAACCGGTTCCCAAGAGCACCTACACCCCCAGCGACCTGGACGCCCTGCGCACGCCGGTGGCCCAGGATTGGGAAGGCGTCAATCGCCTGATCTTTCAGCGCCTGGGTAGCGACGTGGCACTGGTGAATCAGGTTGCCCATCACATTATCTACAGCGGTGGCAAACGGCTGCGTCCCCTGACCGTGCTCCTGGCTGGCCGCGCCTGCGGCTATGAGGGCGAGCAGCACCGCGCGGCCGCGGCTGTCATCGAGTTCATTCACACCGCCACCCTGCTGCACGACGACGTCGTAGATGCCTCCGGACTGCGTCGCGGCCAGGAAACGGCCAACGCCCTGTTCGGCAACCAGGCCAGCGTCCTGGTGGGCGATTTCCTGTATTCCCGTGCCTTCCAGATCATGGTGGAGATCGGTGAGATGCGAGTGCTGGACGTGATGGCGGACGCGACCAACACCATCGCCGAGGGCGAGGTACTGCAGTTGATGAACTGCAACGACCCGGATACCACCGAGGCCGACTACCGGGAAGTGATCTATCGCAAGACGGCCAAGCTGTTCGAGGCGGGCGCCCAGGTGGCTGCCATTCTGGCGGCTGCGCCCGCGGAGATTGAAGCGGCCATGGTGGCCTATGGTCGACACCTGGGGCTGGCCTTTCAGCTTGTGGACGACGCCCTGGATTACGATGCAACCACCGAGGAACTGGGCAAGAACATCGGCGATGATCTGGCCGAAGGCAAACCCACGCTGCCGCTGATTTACGCCATGAAACATGGCAGCGCGGCGGAACGACACATGATCCGCGAAGCCATTCGCACCGGGGGTACGCAGAACCTCACGTCCATCCAGCTGGCCACGGAAACCACCGGCGGTCTGGCCTACACGGCCGACAAAGCCCGCGCCGAAGCCAACGCGGCCGCGGACGCGCTGGCCATATTACCCGACGGCGCCTGTAAACAGACCCTGCTGAAGCTCACCCGCTTCGCCGTCGACCGGCGCTTCTAAACCCGCTGACTGCCGCCGGCACGGCCACCCCGCAGAGCTGCCGAACCGTTCATCTCGACGGCACGGCCTTTCCGGTCGCCGTCAGTTACCCAGACCAAAGTTCACATCCAGCGTCACGCCGTAGGTGCGCCGCTCGCCCAGATAGGCGTTGTACTGCACGTTGGGCGCGCCGACGACGGCACTGGCAACGTACTCCTCGTCGAGCAGGTTCCTCGCCCAGAACCTCAGCTCATAGCGCTCGTTCTGGATACCGAAACTGGCGTTGACCAGAGTGCGCTCCGGCACCGTGGCCAGGTTGACCGCCTCTGCATACATCTCGGATTGATAGGCCATGTCCGCTCGAACGTAATAGTCAAAGTTCGCGTTCATTTGGGCCCGCCAGTCGACACCCAGCGAGAACTGGGTATCCGATTGGCGCTCCACGGTATTGCCGCTGATATCGCCGGAGGTGGCGCACACCACGTCATCGCAAACCGACGGTATACGTCCCCACCGCAGATCCAGCGTACCGTCGTCGTACTCGGAGTTTCCGAGATACAGCGTGCCGTACAGCGTCAGGTTCTCGTTGACCGCCAGGGCCCCATCCATCTCGATGCCTACGGAGGTGACGTCACCCAGATTCTTGATGATGGAGACCGGCAACGGGTTTGGATTGCCGTCGTCCTGGGCCGAGATCTGCAGATCGCTCCAGTCGATGTAGAACAGGGTCGCATTCAGCTGTATCCGACCGTCGTTGAACGTATTCCTGCTGCCCACCTCATAGGTCCAGTTCTCGTCCTGGTCGTAGGTCAGGTTCTGTGGCAGCGTCGCTGTGCCGTTAAAGCCGCCAGCCTTGATGCCTCGAGCGGCCGAGAAAAACAGCATGTTGTCGTCGGATAGGTCATATTCCAACGTGACCCGCGGCGTGAAAGCCGTGAAGTCATCCTCAAGGACATTGCCTTCGAAAGCGCCAACACCTTCACCGCCCCCCGAGGCCAGATTGATCTCCCGCTTGGTCTCGTCGGAATAGCGGCCTTCGATACCCAGGCGCGCCTTGCCGTCCGCAAAGGCCCAGTTCACCTCGAAGAAAGGCGACCAGGCCTCGGTCTGGGTGAGTATCCGGCGCAACGAGACCTGCAGAATGAACTCATCCGGGTCCAGCACGTTAATCGGCGCGGTCGGCACAGCGTCCAGGATCGGCAGCAACGCAAAGTTGCTGGTGCCGAAGTCATCGCTGTCGTAGAGATAGAGACCGAAGGCCGCCGAAACAGCCCCTCCGTTATCCCAGGTTAAGCGCAACTCGTGGGAATCGGTCTCGAAGTCGCCGATGGGTCCGTTCTCGAACACGCAAAGGGGCACAAAGAAGGTGCAACCGGGTAGCGTGTCCTTGTAGCCGAGCGAGAACGATTGGCCGGAGATACTTCCGTAGATGTACTCCAGCGCCATCGCGTCGTTAATCTGCCAATCGATAGAAGCACGCAGGAAGTCGGACTCCAGCTGCCGACTGTAACCACGGGGGTCTATGGGAATGTTGCGGACCGGTATTTCCCCGCAGTACAGCCTGAACCAGTCCCCCCCGCCGCCGAGCCCGGACCCGGGCGGCCGGACGTCCGGATTGTATTGGCCGCAGTTGAGCAGCTCACTTTCGGCGTTCAACTCGGCAAACCAGTTCTGGGCATCGTGCTCGTCGTTGAAGTCATAATCGTAGTAGGACACGCTGACCAGCACGTTTTCCGAGGGGTTGAGCTCGAAACCGGCGCTCACGGTAGTCCGCTCCCAGCCACCCAGCTTGTCGTCGCTGCCCTTGCTGAAGCTGATATCTGAAAAAGGGTGGGTGTTGTCCCAACTGCCGTCAAATTCGGAGTAGTCCACGCCAACCCTGACGCGCAATACCTCTGGCACGAAGGCGCCTGAAATAGCGAATGCGCCATCGTACCGCTCGCTGTCTCCCAGCGTAAGCGAGGCATCAATCTCCCACTCTTCGCTCATCTGCTTGGGGATGTAATTGATGGCGCCCATGAACGCATTGCGCCCGTAGCGCGCGCTCTGCGGTCCCTTAACGACCTCGATACGCTCGACGTTGGCAAAGCCCAGATCCACAATATAGTTACGAGGCAGATACACGCCGTCGAAGAAGGTTGCGACGTTCAGCTCCAACCTCTGACTGGCGCGGTTCTGGGTAGTACCGCGAATCACCGGCGCTGCATAGCCGCTCCCGCCGTAATCCTCAAAGTTGAAACCCGGCGTAAACAGCGCCACATCTTCCATTTCCTGCAGATTGCGCCGGGCGATATCTTCGGCGGTGAAGGCGGTGATGGATAAGGGGATATCCTGCAAGACCTCTTCGCGCCGGCGCGCCGTCACGACGACTTCCTCCAGGCCGCCATCGTTAGCTTCCTGAGCGTAGGCGCTGTCAATACCGTGTCCGGACAGCGCGGAGCCGATGATCAATGCAAGTGTAAGCGCGCAGGCGCTAACTGGTGTTCTCACCATCCCCCCCTTTGCAGCCGGTTAACCGCTGCCCCCCGAGGAACCGATGTGGCGCTGGCGCCACTCCAGTCGATTAATGAAGCCAACACTCGTAGGAGCACAGGAGCGATTTTCCAAGCCAGCCAGTTATCACACTGTTTGCCGACCATCGCCCTCGGATCACGAGCCCATCAGCCTCTCTTATGTGTGTCGGTGCGGTTCTCACTATAGCGGTCATTGTGGCTTTGGGATACCGCCTTGCACCAGATTGACCAGGACTCCATCCCGATCCCGGAACATCATCTCCCGTCCCTGCACCAGCATGTCTTCCCGGTGCCTGAGCACCACCGGCGGGGAGACAATGGCGTATCCGGCCGCCATGATCTCCTGGGTCAGGCGGTCTATCTCGGTGGTATGAAACACCACCGCCACATCGCCGATGCGGGTATCGGTACGCTGGGAAGGCGCAGGCGCTGCACCATCTTCCTTGAACAGCTGGTAGAGCCCGATATTGCCGAAGGCCGCGTCGCCGGAACGTAACACCGTTGCCCGCAGCTCCCGGCCTTCGGTGCCCATGATCCGGTTGATACTGTCACCCTTCCAGTAATTGTCGAACCAGGGCTCAAGCCCGAGGATGTCCCGGTACAGCTTCAGCGATTCTTCCAGGTCGCGCACGAAAATCGTGGCGCGGGCTATAGGAGACACAACAAATCCATCCGGGAATGTGATCGTCACGGGCTGACGTTCCTGCCCCGCCGGCAAAAGATTGATCACCTCCGTGTTGTCCTGGGCGGCCGCAAAGTGCGCCAACCCCCCGAGCATAAGCACACCCAAAACTCTGCTGCCCATACGCCTCATGGATCCGCCCCCTCAGCCTCAGTCCGTCAAGAATGCCGCGACGGCGTCCGCCCATTCTTCGGGCATCTGATCCACGATATCGATGCCACCACCCGCCAGCTCCCTGTAGGCGAAATCGGGTCGCAGCTCGCGGGCCAGCTTGGCATTCTCGTAGATCTGATCACCCGTGTTCGTCAGGATCAGTGTCGGTTGCTTGATCTTCTTCAAAGCCGACCCGTGATCGTAGATGAACGCGGCATGGTGCCCGGTCCAGAACGGCGCATAGCCTTGAAATTTCTCCACCGTATAGCGGGTGATGGTTCGAGGATCGGCCCCCTCGCCGTACATGTTGTGGCGGCCCATGAACGATTGCTGCAAATGACTGCCGTCGTCTGCATAGACGAAATTGATCTCCCGTTCCTCATTGCCCTCCAGAAACCTAAGCCGGCGCTCCTCGCTCATGGGTAGCGGCCCATTGATAATGAGCTTGCGCACCCGGTCGGGAAACTGCAACGCCACTTCTGTGGCCACCATCCCGCCCGTGTGGTGCCCCAGCACGTGGGCCTTCTCAATTCCCAGGTGATCCAGCACCGCCGGGACAGCCGCGGCCCAGTCCTCCACGGTGGGCACAAAGGGTGCAGGATCCGACTCGCCGAAACCCGGCATATCCACGCCGATGGCGCGGATACCGCGCCGGTGCAGAGGCTCGTAGACGTTGGTGAACTGCTTTGAGGTCTGAGGCGCCTGATGGCACAGCACCAGCGGGATGCCCTCCCCGGTATCGCGGAAATGCACCTGGCCGTAGGGTCCCTCGGCATAGGCGCGGCGGGGCACGTAGGGCACCTGCAAAGGACCCGAGCGCAATGCGTAGGGGTTGCTCTCCGCCCGGGTCTTGCCCGTGCCCGCCAGGGCAAGCCCGCCGGGCACGGCCGCAGCGGCGCCTGCGGCTGAAGCAATAGTTAAGAAACGGCGACGATTGATCTTGCTCATGGCGAACCCCCTGGTACACGAGGACGCCGACGCGCACAGAGTTGATTGAGCTGATGTGCCGCGTCGGCCACAGTCATGTGCATCATAGCTCTTCAACAGGGCGCGCGCTGCTTCCGGGCCGCTGCCTTCACGCCTCGCCAGCACGGTCGTGGCCACTGAACGTTTCCCGCGGCGCGCCAGTGGCAGTGCGCTGTTGCCTGACTCAGCTGGTCAAGAAAGCGGCCACCGCGTCGGCCCATTCTTCGGGCATCTGATCCACGATGTCGATACCGCCACCTTGAAGCTCCACATAGGCAAAATCCGGCCGCATGTCCCGGGCCAGCCTGGCGTTCTCGTAGATCTGATCGCCCGTGTTGGTCAGGATCAGGGTGGGATGCCGAAGCTGTTTCAGGGCTGGCTCGTGGTCATACATGAAAGCGGCATGGTGGCCGGTCCAAAACGGCGCGTACCCCTGGAACTGCTCGACGGCATAGCGGGTGATGGTTCGGGGATCCGCATCGTCGCCGTACATGTCGCCGCGCACCTGATAGGCGCGCTGCAGATGGCTACCATCCGGTTGGTAGACGAAGTTGATCTCCGCGTCCTCCACGTAGCGCAGGAACTCGGCGCGCTCCGCCTCACCAATGGGCAGCGGCCCGTTGATAATGAGCCTGCGCACCCGGTCCGGAAATTGCAGCGCTACCTCGGTGGCAACCATGCCGCCCGTGTGATGACCCAGCACGTCGGCCTGCGCTATGCCCAGTCGATCCAGCACCGCCGGGATGGCCGCCGCCCAGTCCTCCACCGTGGGCACGAAGGGGGCGGGATCGGACTCGCCGAAGCCCGGCGTATCGATCCCGATGGCGCGGACGCCGCGCCGCTTCAGCGGCTCATAGACGTTGGTGAACTGGCGTGAGGTCTGGGGAGCCTGAGGGCACAGCACCAGCGGAAGGCCCTCTCCCGTATCACGGAAATGCACCTGCCCGAAGGGTCCGTCGGCATAAGCGCGCCGCGGCACGTAGGGGACCTTCAAGGCGCCGGCCCGCAAGGCATAGGGGTTGTCTTCTGCGCGGGTCCTGTTCGGCTGGCTTTCAGGTGTCGTCATGGCTCGTCCTTAGGTAGCGGCGCGGGCGAAAGCCTGGTCCAGCTTTGCCGTCACATCGGCCACGGTAATCAGCATCATGGCTTCGGGGTCCCGGACTCGTTGCCCCCAGCGCAATGCCTCCGCAGGTTTGCCGAATTCCTGGCGCACGGCCTCGGGGTACTTATCCACGACCAGATCCTGACTGAAATACGGGCCCGTGCGCAAACGGTTCGAGGTGGCGTACAACCCCACCACGGGCGTGCCCATGGCCGTCGCCATGTGGGCGGGACCGGAGTCCGGACACAGCACGACGCTGGCGCGTCCCAGCAATGCCACCAACTGCTTCAAGGACGAGCGGCCGATGAGATTCACCGGCTTCGCCCGAGCCTGCTCGCTGATCCCCGCCCCGTACTCCTGTTCGATCGGGGTATTCGCGCCGGTAAGAACGACCCGGGCCCCGTGCTGCTCAGCGGCGTAGTCCACCACCGCAGCGTAGCGCTCGATGCTCCAGTTGCGGTAGTTGCGAAAGCGCTGGCCCGTGCAGGGACTGATCACGAGGGTCGGACCCGCGGCAGCCACCTGCCGGTCGGCAAAGTCCCAATCGGCGGCGCCAATGGGCAGATCCCAGCGCGGCAGCGCATGCTCGATGCCCAGGGCCTCAATGAATTCGAACAGGCCATCCATGACGTGGCGCTCCGGGCGCGCCGGAATGCGGGCGTTGGAGAACAACCACTGTTGGTCCCGGGCCCGAGCCCGATCAAAACCCAGCTTCACCGGTGCCTTTACCATGAGGCTGACCAGATTGGCCCGGGCCGAGGCGTGCATATGCAGCAGCAGCGGGAAGCGACGCCCGGCCAGGGCTGTGCGCACCGCGCCGTAGCCCTTAAGACCCGCGGACTTGTTGAGGACGATGAACTCGACGCCGCTCAAACCCTCCAGCAGAGCGTGCTCGGTGCGGCCGATGATCCAGGTGATCCGGGTATCCGGCCAGGCGTCCTGCAGGGCACGCACCACGGGCACGGTATGGCAGCAATCCCCGATGGCCGACAGCCGGATCATGCAGAGCTCGGCGGGCGGGCGCGCGAAATCTAGGGACATGGGGCGACCTGACGGCAGACTGGGCGGCCACATTGTCCCGCAGGGTCAAGCATCGGAGCAATGCCACACCCTTTCCGCCAGATGAACGGGGTTTGATCTCTGCGGTAACTACCTATGGGAGCAAGCCCATCGCCACCGGAGAATGACCTCATCCAAACAAACCCGGAGAACATGCCGTGAGTCAACCGAGCCAGCACCCGGATCGGGGCATGATGGGTCACACCCCGGCCCTGACCTCCCGCAGCGACGAGGCTTTTCTTGATTTCGTTTCCGACGCCCGCAACCTGCTGATGCACGAACAATGGTATGCCGTGTGCGAGCTCGGCAATGCGGCCCTCAAAAAGGCCGGACTGGCCGACAAAGAGCACGTGTGGCCCGGCCGCGTCGAGGAGATGCGCGCGGTGCTCAAGGACGTTCCCGAAGCGGCCATCATGCTGCGCGCCAAACGGTCACTGCAGGAGGCCTACTGGAATCGCATCATGGATTCCTACGGTGTGGACGAGCAGGAGTGGCTTGCCAGGCTGGATGCCGCGGACAAAAGTGGGCCGGGCAGCGTCTCCTGGGATCCGGATTTTCCCGTGCCCGACTACGCCAAAGTGGAAATCCATATCCAGCCCGGTGGCTATGTGGGCAAGCCCCTGGGTGGGCTGCACTATGACTATGGCACCAAGGTGTTCTTCGGCGGCCAGAACGATGAGGACTCCCTGCACATCAAGGTTGCCAAGCAGACCTCGATCCCCCAGGACGGCAAAGTGGAACGGGTGCTGGACATCGGCTGCGCCATCGGCCAGCTGGCCTGCGAGCTGAAGCGCCGGTTTCCTGAAGCGCAGGTGTGGGGCATCGACGTGGGCGCGCCCATGGTGCGCTATGCCCATCTGCGGGCGATAGAGCAGGATCTGGATGTCCATTTTGCCCAGATGCTCTGCGAGGACACCAGCTTCCCCGATAACCACTTCGATCTGGTCACGTCCCACCTGCTGTTCCATGAGCTGCCCATGCCCGTGATTCGCGCCACCATCGAGGAAATTCGGCGCGTGCTGCGGCCTGGCGGCACCTTTGTGATCTGGGATTTCCCAACCAATACGCCGGACGAGGAGCGCTTCGCGCTCTACTCGCTGATGTTTGATTCCGCCGACAACGGCGAGCCCTACTCCACCGATTTCGTGTACAGCCATGTGGAAGACCTGCTGAAGGGCGCCGGGTTTACGCTGCGCTCGGAAGACCCGGCGACGGTGCAACGCCAGGGCCGCGTCTGTGACAAACCGGAGCAAAGCCAATGACCTCGCCAAGCGCTGCCGAACTGGAATACGTGAAAGACCTGCCCGGCTTCGAGCGGGGCCATCCCCATTACTTCCGCGACCCGGTCATCGACCATCTGCTGGAAGTGGTGCTGCTGCTGGGCGGCGAGCTGTGGGTCAACCGGGACCGACAGATGATCATGGAAGAGCTCATGGCCCAGGAGGGCAAGGTCACCCCCGAGATGATCGAAACCTTCAAACCCAATGCCGAATTCAAGACCAAGCAGGCTGAGGCGCGACGCCGCTTCACCGAGCGGGTATACGGTTGTTTGCGCTACCAGGATCTTGAGGCCCCCGAAACCGGCTTCTTTGATATCGTAGCCAAGGGCGACTGACCGCAGGAAACGAATCCCCCGGAAGCTGCGAGCGCAGCGATCGGGTTATTGCGACTGTTTCCCTGATTCAGGGCCGTACGGCCGCCAAGGCCACTTTCCGCTGAGAGGCTATTGCCATGACCACCAACATTCACCGTAATCCCGCCGACGGCTACACCCGCCGCAGCGTTGAAATTCCTCCAGGTTCGCGCATCCTGTTCATCAGCGGCCAGACGGCGACCGATGAAAACGGCCAGACGCCGGCGGACCCGGCGGAGCAGGCGGACATTGTCTACGCCAAGATTGTGCAGACGCTGAAAGACGCCGACATGGACGTAGCCGACCTGGTCAAGACCAACGTATACATGACCCACCCGGAGGATATCGGCGTCCTGATCCAGGCCGGTGCCAAATACAATCCGGGCGGCACCCAGGCCGGCACCCTCGTTTACGTGAAGGCGCTGGCGCTACCCGAGGTGCGCGTCGAAATCGAGGCGATCGCCGCTAAAAAAGCCTAGGCGTCGTAGCGCCGGCCCCAAGACGTTGCGGCGATTCAGTCGGGCTCGAGCGAATGCCGCCGGGCACGCCGGCCGCAACACAGCGGCCGTCTGCAACGGGCGGCTGTGAACCTGGGCTCACTCAGAATCTCCGGATAGATTGAACACCTTCAGCGCGTTATCGCGCATCAGCCGCTGCTTGCTCTGAGGCTTCAGGCCAAGTTCCTCGACCTCCGCCACGGAGCGTTCCGGATCGACAACGGGCCAGTCTGTGCCCCACATCACTTTGTGGCTGCCGTAGGAGTTCAGATAGTGCACGTACTGGGGCGGCCAGTAGCGGGGCGCGTAGGCATCGCCGGCGGTAAATACGTTCTCATGCTTCCAGCACATGGCGATCATCTCATCTACCCAGGGCGTACCCACGTGAATACCGATGAGTTTTA
Organism: Gammaproteobacteria bacterium; assembly: GCA_041556855.1. GTDB lineage: Bacteria > Pseudomonadota > Gammaproteobacteria > Steroidobacterales > JBFFHS01 > JBFFHS01. The sequence goes on along the minus strand of JBFFHS010000005.1, from coordinate 11,468 downwards.
ATTCCGGGAAATCGATAGCCACCTGATCCAGCAGAATGGGCTTGGCGACCGACGGCAGGCGCCGGCTGCGGCTGTAAATCAAGTTCTGCCCCACCTGCATCATGATCGGGATATCCAGCTCGCAGCACTTGGCGTAATAAGGATAGATTTGCGCCGCGTTGGGCGGCATGGCAAACCAGTGGGGATACCAGTGGGCACCGACGAACCCGTATTGTTGCACCGCAACCTCTAAGTCCCGCAGACCCTGCATGCCCCGGGTGGGATCCACCCCCGCCAGTCCCGAAAATCGATCCGGATGGGCCTGACAGGCCTCCGCCACGTACTCATATGGCACCTCGAAGGATTGCTCCACGCGCAGGTCCCCGGCACGCACGGCGATCAGCAGCGAGCGCTCCACGCCAGCCCGATCCATGCGGGTGATGTAGTCCTCCAGGGTTATCCCGCCGCGGATCTCCTCGGGCATGCGCACCTGAACCTTGAAACTCTCATCAATCCCCGTGCGGCCTTCGGCCACCGTCTGGGGTGTGTAGAGGTTGCATACGATATCGATGGCGCCGCTGTTCGTCATAGCCTGTTCTTGTCTCAAGGAGTGTTTGCCGTGCGCGGCTGAGTGAGTCGCGATCCGCCCTAACTGTAGGGGGCGTGACTTGAGCCCGTCAATGTTTCTATCCGTCGGGCCGGCGCGCGTGTGTACGAAATCTGCGGCGACCGCTATGCTGCTCGCACTCACCCGGGCCGAATAACAAGGAGCGAAACCATGGCCTTGGACCAAACCGGATTGGTTTTGACTTGCGAGAGCGAGGAATCCGCACAACTGTTCGACGCCACGATTGGGGGCTATCTGACCTTCTCCCTGGATACCGGCCGGCACATCAAGGCGCTGCTGACGGCCGAACCCACCATGCCCATGGCCAACGTGCTCATGGGCTACTTCTACATGCTCATGGGCGTGCGGCCGCTGGTGCCCCGGGCGCAGAAGTCCCTGCAGGCTGCTCGGGAAGATCAAGCCACCGTAACCGCCCGGGAACGCGGCCACATGGACGCCCTAGATGCCTGGTCCCGGAACGACCTGCGCGGCGCCACGGCTCACTGGGAGGCCGTTCTTCTTGACCATCCCCGGGACGTGCTGGCGGCGAAACTGGCCCACTTCGGCCATTTTTATCTGGGCGCACCGTTACAGATCCGCGATTCCATCGCCCGCGTGCTGCCCGCCTGGTCCGAAGCGGATCCCGCGTACGGCTTCATACTCTCCATGTACGCCTTCGGTCTGGAGGAGACCGGGGATTACGCGCAAGCCGAACGCTGCGGCCGCCAGGCCGTGGAGCTCAACCCGGCGGACTCCTGGGGCATTCACGCCGTGGCCCACGTTCTCGAGATGCAGGACCGCCATGCGGAGGGCATCCAGTGGCTGGACAGCCTGGAGCCCTCCTGGAGCCAGGCCAATAACTTCCGCTATCACCTGGCCTGGCATCGCACCCTGTACCACCTGGATCAGGGCGATGCGGACCGGGCTCTCGGGCTTTACGACGACACCGTCTGGGATCCGGAAGCCAGGGAATATCTGGACCTGTGCAACGATGTGGCCCTGCTGGCCCGGCTGGATATGGCCGGCGTCGACACGGGGGACCGCTGGCAGGCTCTGGCCGAGGTTCTGAGCAAGCACGCCCAGCAGCACATGATGAATTTCATCGATGCCCACTATGTCTTGGGTCTCGCCGCCGGGGGCGCCGCTGACGCCGCAGCCCACATGCTGACGACTTTATCCGGCGAGTTGGACGGTGAATGGGACGCCAGCGACACCTATCTTGGGGTGGCCAGCTCAGTGGGCCTGCCGCTATGCCGTGCCATGGTTGCCTATGCCGAGGGCAAGTACGATCACGCGGTCCAACTGCTGCTGCCCATCCGCTATGACATCCAGGCCATTGGCGGTAGTCATGCCCAGCGGGACCTGTTCGCACAGATATTGATCGACGCCGCGCTGAAATCCGGGCAGACCCCGTTAGCCCGGTCTCTGCTGGCCGAGCGCGTGGCTTTGAAGCCCGGCAACGCTCCCGCCCGTGCCCTCTATCAAACCGCGCTCAAACAGCCCGACTGACCCGATGCTGGGCCGAACCGTGTTGATTACCGGAGCCGCGCGCGGCATCGGGCCCATGGCGGCCATCGAGCTGGCCGCCGTGGGCGCCCACGTGATCCTGGTGGACTGGGAGGGCGAAGCAGGCACCCCGCAGCCGGGATGCAATCAATCAGGCGCCGGGCCCGGGTAGCGCTGAGTTTCGCTATTGCGATCTCTCGTCACTGCAGAAGGTGCGCGCACGCACATCTACCTGTCCTCGTCGCCCGAAGTGGTCCAGGTCACCGGGCAGTACTTCGAGCACTGCCGGCCTAAACAGCTGGGCAAACAGGCGGCCGACGCCGAGACCCGGGTCCGGCTGTGGGCCTTGACCGAGTCCATCACCGGCCTGCGCTTTTCAGACGCTCGCTGACCCCCGCGAGAAGCCTCGGCCGTTCTGCAATGACCTGTTCAATCAGCGAGCTGCCGTAAGCCCAACTTGCACGGTGGACTAAGACCGCGCCGCGCGCACATCCGCGCACCTGGGGGCGCAGCCAGAGGTTGCTTGACCACCTAAAGACCCTCCTCTAGAGTCCCAGTCTCAATAATAACGGCGCCCCGCCCAAAGGCAGGACTATGGCCGATCCGACAGCCGCCCCCTACGTCGGGGGGAAAGTCGCCAACCAGAGTGGCGCAGCCGTCAGCAGCGGCCAGGCAAAATACACCGCAGACTTTGAGTTTCACGGTCAGCTGCACGCCCATATCGTGCGCAGCCCCCATGCGGCGGCAGACATTCTGGGCGTTGATACCAGCGATGCGTTGAAGGTCGCCGGTGTGGTCATGGCGATGGACGGCCGCGAGGCAGCCGAGCATCTGGATCCCATCCCCCACTATATCGATGCCGCCGTGTTCGGCGGGCGCACCACGGATGTGCGCTGCCTGGCGCTCGACGCGGTGCGCCATTACGGGCAACCGGTCGCCGTGGTGGTCGCCGCGGACAAACGCACGGCCCAATATGCGGCATCGCGCGTCCGCGTGAGCTACAAACGTCGCGAGGCGGTGGTGGATGCTCACGACGCCCTGAAGCCCGACGCCCCGCGGGTGATCCCCGACTGGGATGCCAATCTCATCATGCAGGTGCCGTTTATCGGTGGCGATGCGGAGCAGGCCTTCAAGGACGCGGACAAGATCGTCCGGACCCGGATCAACATTCATCGTCAATCTACCCAGCCCATCGAAACCCGGGTCTATAACGCCGTCTGGGATTTACAGGAGCAACGCATCACTCTCTACGCCACGGCCCAGAACCCCCACCCACTGCGCTATGTGCTCGCCAAGACGCTGCGCATGCCCGAAAACCGGGTGCGGATCGTGGCGCCCACCACGGGCGGGGCCTTCGGGTTGAAGATGCACGGCCATCCGGAAGAGGCGCTGATGTGCCTGCTCGCCAGACTCACCGGGCTTCCGGTGAAGTGGGTGGAAAGCCGCGAGGAGTGTCTGCTGGTCGGCGGCCGCGAACAGAGTCATGAGGTGGAGCTGGCGCTGCGCAAGGATGGTCGAATCCTGGGCCTGCGGGATCGTTTCGTGGCCAACACAGGCGCCCCCACCGCCTGCCCGGGATGGGGTATGGCCTTTCTTACCGGCCTGACCATGCCCGGCCCCTACGATATCGCCAACGTGGACGTGCTCATGAGCGCGGCGGTCACCAACAAGCCTCCCTGGAATGCCTCCCGCGGCTATGGCAAGGAGGCCACGGCCCTGGCGCTGGAGCTGAGCCTGGACCGCGCCGCCCGGGAACTGGATATGGATCCGGCCGAGCTGCGCTGCCAGAACTTTGTGCAGCCGGAGGATTTCCCCAAGAAGACCCCGACGGGCCTGATCCTGGACTCCGGTGACTATGGGACGACCGTCCGCAAGACCCTGGAGGTCATTGACTACGAAGGCTGGCGCGCCAAACAGGCGGAGCTGCGGGATGCGGGCCGCTATCTGGGTATCGGCATCGCCTATGAGCTGACGCCCGAAGGCGGCTCCCTGCCGGGCACCATGGTGGCCGGCTACGACAGCTCCACCGTGCAGGCCGATCCCAGCGGCACCATCACTGTGATCACCGGCGTGACCAACCCGGGCACGGGCAACCCGACGGGTATTGCCCAGATCGTGGCAGACGAGCTTGGGGTACCCATCGACACCATCCGGGTCGTGCAGGGCGATACGGAAACCTGTCCCTACGGCTTTGGCAACTACAGCGGCCGCAGCACCATTGTGGGCGGCGGCGCCGCGGCACTGGCGGCACAGGAGATCAAGGAGAAGGTCATCAAGGTGGCCGCGGGCCTGATGGAGACGACTGAGGACAGCATCCAGATCGCCGGCGGCCTGGTCACCTCCAGCGAAAACCCGGACGCCCGGCTGTCCTTTGCGGACGTCTGCTACGCCGCCTACACCCGCGCCTATGATGTGGCCGCCTGTATCGAGCCGCCGCTGCAGGCCACGCGAACCTTCCGGCCCGGACTGATCAGTCATGCCCCGGATGAAGAAGGCAAGATCAATCCTTACCCCAGTTATTCCAACGCGGCCTATGCCACTGTCTGCGAGGTCGACATTGAAACCGGCAAGGTGACGCTGCTGCGCTTCGCCGTGACCCACGACTGCGGCAAGGTGATCAACCCCATTCTGGTAGAGGGCCAGGCCTGCGGCGCGATCGCCTTCGGCGTCGGCGGCATGTTGGGCGAGCAGATTCTGCACGATGCCGAGGGCCATCAGCTCACCAACGATTTCATCAACTACACCATGCCCCGCGCGGCGGATGTGCCGGCGATCGACGTGGCCCATCACGACAGCCCCAACCCGGTGACCTACATGGGCATGAAGGGTGCCGGCGAGGCGGGGGTGGGCGGTTCTGCAGCAGCCGTGGTCAACGCCGTCAACGACGCGTTGGCACCCTTCGGCGTTGAGATCACCGACCTGCCCGTGAGCGCGCCCCGGGTGTGGGCCGCCATCCGCGCCGCCCGCGCTCAGCCGAAGCGCAAAGTCGCATGAGCCTGCGGGTGCAATATGCGCGGCCGCGCAGTCTGGACCAGGCGGCGGAGCTGCTGGGCGGTCTGACCAGTGGCGCCGTGATCATCGCCGGCGGCCAGGAACTGATGCCCCACCTCAATTACGGCCGGCTGGCCCCATCGGTGCTGGTGGATATCAGCAACTTGAATGAGCTGCGGGGTATCCAGGCCACCGACAGCGGCGTCGCTATCGGCGCCTTGTGCGTGCACCGGGATATTCAGCACGACGCGCTGGTGAGCGAGCGTGCCCCGCTGCTGGCATTCGCCGCCAGCCAGGTCGGCGGCGGTTGGCAGGTGCAGAATCGGGGCACCATCGGCGGCAACATCGTGGCCATGCACCCGCTGTACGACATTGCGCCGCCGCTGCTGGCACTGGAGGCCACGGTGGAGATTCGCGATCAACAGGATACCCGCAGCACGTCGCTGGCGGCGCTGATCGCTGATCCGGCCAAGCAGCTGGGGGGCGCGGCCGTGATCACCCAGGTGTTGGTCCCCACCATGGCCGCGGAGTCGGGCTGGGCCTACGAGAAGCTGCAGCTCACCGCCGGCAGCTATGGGTCGGCCAACGCGGCCGCGGTGGTCACCCTGGACGGAAACCACAAGCTCGCCAGCATCCGCCTGGTTGTCGGTGCGGTGGCGGAGCAACCCCTGGACGTGTCCGAGCAGCTTGGCGACCTCACAGGCAAGGACGCGGAGACAGCGCTGGCAGGCGTTGGATCGATTTGCGAGCAGGCGGTGACCGAGCCGCTATCGGACCAGCAGGGCGATGGGGAGTACCGCCGCGCCATGGCGGGCGTCATCGGGCGGCGCGCCGTGGCGGCAGCGATCGCGCGGATCATGTCACCGGGCGAGGAGCGCTGACGTGAGCGAGAACATGGAAGAGCTCTTGGAGGACTTCATCTATTGGCAGGCCCGGGTAAACGGGCGACTTCAGGATGCCGAGATTCATCCGGCCATGTCGCTCCTGGATTTGCTGCGCGACGAGCTGCGCTTAACGGGTACCCACATGGGCTGCATGACCGGTCACTGCGGCGCCTGCACGGTATTGATCGACGGCAAGGTGGCCAAATCCTGCATCACCCCGGCGGCGAGCGTGCAGGGCAAATCGGTCACGACGCTTGAGGGGCTGGCCAGTGACGGCGACCCCCATCCTGTCCAGCAGGCCTTCGCGGAAGAATCGGGTTTTCAGTGCGGCTACTGCGCGCCCGGCATGGTGCTGACCACCGCCGAGCTGCTGGCCAAAACCACCGACCCCAGCGATGAAGAGATTCAACAGGCTCTGGCTGGCAACCTGTGCCGCTGCACCGGGTATCAGAGCATCCTGCGCGCCGTGCGCAAAGCGGCGGCGCGCCTGGCAGACTGAGGCGTAAGGCCGAGCCGCTCAGCGGGCGACGGAAGCTGTCTCCAGGGGCCCGCCACCCACTTCCAGGCCCTTGGCATAGGTCACCTCAAGCCACACGGCGCCCTGCTCCGTGACCGGTCCGCTGCCATAGCCCCAGATGCTCCGCGGTGGCTGATAGATGAAGTAATCCTCGGCAACCTGGACGGGCTTCCCCGGATCGTCGGGCCCGTCGAAAGTCCAGACGTTCATGGACCCGTAGACCATGTAACGCAGCCGATTGGCGGTTTTGAAGTAGGTCTTCTGCAGACCTTCCGGCGCCGTCCACCGCGGCGGGATCTTGATGAGCCGGCCCCTAAAGCCCTGGACCTGATCATCACTGAGCCATTTCACCAGCCGGCCGGCGACCTCCTTGTCCGTCTCCCAGTCCAGATCGGTGCCGGAATGCACGATCCAGGGCCGCGTGAACTGCTTGACGGCTTGCCAGTCGGGCCGATAAGGCTCTGGCCTGCTGCTCCGGAAATCGGGCTTGAAGTGATCGCCGTTGGGGCCAACCGTGACCACGCCGCCGTCACCCTCCTCGAACAGCAGCAGATGAATCGGGTTCTGCGGGCGCAGGCCGCCCGTCTCCCAGGTGCCCCCGTGCAGTGAGTAGGCGGGGCGGTCAAGCCAGGTACCCTGGGTAAAGCGAACCAGCACGCCGTTGGTTTGATATGGACTGACCGGCTCCTGGATAACCAGGTCGCCCTTCAGCGCGTAGCCCCACTCGTGCCAGAGATGATAGTGGGACGGCAAGCCGTAAGTCGGTGGCCGGACTTCCCAGGTCGGCGCGAACTCGCTGTAGATGAAACCGCCGTCCGCGGGCGTCTTGAAAAACGTCTTGGACCGGGATTGGAATCGTCCCACGTTGTCCCAGGGAAACTCGCGCACGTTGAGAATGCCCAGGGGGGCCCAGGTGCCCTCGTCGGCGCTGTCCACACCCATGATGGGCTCCGCAGCGCCGACGGTCCGAGGGCAGCTCAAAGTGGCCAGGCCGACGACAAGAAGTGCTGTCAGGTTGAGCAGCACTGCGGGACTTGCGAGCGCCGCCCCACCGGGTGTCGTCGTAGCGGGTCCGTGTATCTTTCTCATGCGTCTCCCCCACTGCAGGTTGGCCGCCCGCAGCGGGCGGCGCTGTCCCCTAAGACTATACCAATCCGCAGCTCACCAAGGGCGCAGTGACGCGGTTGCCATCCCAGACCGGTTGGCGGACCGGATGCCACATGCAACGTGACTCAGACGGGCTGGACTGAAAAATGGGTGCGGATGACCGCTCTTTCGCATCGCCATGGGCCCGGTTGCGGCTCAATTCCAGCAGCGGCGCAACTGGTGCTGGGCAGCCTGCTGATCCTGTTGCTGCTCGCCCCGACGCCGGCGCCGGCCGACACTGCTGATCCGAGCATGGCCCGGGACAAGAGCGTGCAGATGCACAGAACTGATCGGCCGCCGGTGCTGGACGGTCGGCTGGACGACGAGGTCTGGTCGCAGGCCGCGGTGGTGGCGGACTTCCACGAGGTGAACCCGAACGAGTACGCGCCTCCCGGCGAGGAGACCCGCGTGTATCTCCTCTACGACGATGACGCATTGTATGTGGGTATCCGACTGTACGACCGCGAGCCCGATGGAATCCTGGCCAATGAGCTTGTTCAGGGCGCAACGCTGTTCGCGGACGATCAGTTCTCGGTGATGCTGGACCCGTTCAACCAGGGCCGTGGCGGCTACATTTTTCAGATCAACCCCAACGGCATCCGGGCCGAGGCCCTGTATGCCAACACCACCACCATGAACTGGGACTGGTCGGGGATCTGGCACGGTAAAGCGAGCATCGACGAACAGGGCTGGGTGGCCGAGATCGCAATCCCCTTCAAGACCCTGTCCTTCGACCCGGCGCTGGAAACCTGGGGCATCAACTTTGCTCGCTTCGTGACCCGGCGGCGGGAATGGCTGGGGTGGGTCTCCTACAACCATAGCCAGGACCCCACGAGTTTTGGGCGCGCTCATGGCTTGACAGATCTGAAGCAGGGCGTGGGGCTGGACGTGGTGCCGTCCGTCGCCATCCGTGACCGCACCGATTTTGCCGCCAACACGTCGAGCGCCGACCTTGAACCCTCTATTGATGTGTTCTACAAGCTGACCCCTGCCCTGACCGCCTCCCTCACGGCGAATCCGGATTTCTCCGGGACCGACGTGGACGAGCGGCAAATCAATCTCACCCGCTTCGGCCTGTTTTTCTCCGAGAAGCGGGATTTCTTTCTGCAAGACGCCGATATTTTCGAGTTTGCGCGCCTCGGCGCAGTGGCATTCGCTGAGCCCACCACCTTCGCCAAAGTGGACCGGGAAAACGGCCGGCCGTTCTTCTCCCGGCGAATCGGTCTGAGTGATAGCGGGGAGCCGGTCGATCTGAAGGTGGGTGGCAAGCTCACCGGCCGCATCGGCCGTTTCGATATCGGCGTGCTCGACATCCAGCAGGACAGCTTCGGTGCCGTGGATGAGACCAATCTGTTTGTGGGTCGGGTGGGAGCGAATGTGCTGGCCGAGTCCAGCCTCGGCCTGATCATCACCAATGGCGATCCCCGCTCCAATCTGGACAACAGCCTGGTGGGCATGGATTTTCGCTATCTGAATACCCGACTGGGCAAGGGCCGCGTGATGGAGGGCGCCCTGTGGTACCAGCAGTCCGACAGCGAAGATCGTAACGGCGCCGACGCCGCCTACGGGCTGAGCGTGAAGTTCCCCAATAACACCGGTTTTCGAGGCAGTCTCGACTATCGGGAGGTGCAGGCCAATTTCAATCCAGCCCTGGGCTTCGTGAACCGCAACCACGTTCGACAAATCATGGCCGATGTGGGCTACACCCATCGACGGGCGAACAGCCGGTTTCGCAAACTGTTTACCGGCGTGGATCTGCTGCAGTACGAGGACCTGGACGGCAATCTGCAGACCCGGACCGTGAGTGTGCAGCTGCTGGACTTCGAGAATCGGACCAGCGATCGCGTAAAACCTCGCTACATCAGCCACCGGGAAGTGCTGACCGATCCCTTCGAGATTTCCCCCGGCATCGTCATTCCGAGCGGCGCCTATTCTTTCGATGAGTATGGCCTGGAACTGGCAACCGGCAATCAGCGACTTCTGGCCGGCTCATTCTCCGTCTTCGACGGCAATTTTTTCGACGGCGCGCGCACCCGTTGGAACGCTCAGGCCACCTGGCGCCCCTCCAAGCACTTTCAGATGGCGTTGAAATACCAGCTGAACCAGATCGATCTACCCCAGGGCAGCTTCACCACCCGGCTGATGGAGACCTCCATCGACCTGGCCTTCACGGCCACCTGGTCCTGGGAGAATTTCGTTCAGTACGACAACGTCTCCGACAGCATCGGCCTGAACAGCATCTTGCGCTGGACACCGCTGGCGGGGCGTGAAGCCGTGCTGGTGTTAAACCGAACCTTCGAGGATCCCATGGAGGACTGGCAGTTTCGCTCCAGGAATGCAGAGCTGGCCTTGAAGGTGGGGTATACGTTCCGGTTCTAAGAGGTCTTATTCTGCTGTGCGCAGATGCTCACGCAGTTTCATGATGCGCTGATCCCGCCAGCGCTGAAACTCGCCGATACGCTCCAACGGCATGGCCGCAGCCAGCGCCTCGTGGATCTTGATGGCATCCTCCCGGGTCCAGTCGTAGTCGACCTGAGCATCTCTGGCAAGACGCTTCATCATGTCGCCCAGGCCATCCACAAAGCCCAGAAAACCCTTGGTCGCGTTGAGATGCGCAACCTCGGTGGGACCGAGAAAGGCCCACCGGAGCGCCAGGCCGTGCTTCATAACTTTGTCGGCGTCTTCCGCCGAGCAGAAACCCTCAGACACCAGATGCATGAGCTCGCCCACCAGGGCGAACTGCAGCCTGTTCAAAATGAAGCCTGGAATCTCGCGACGCACGACGATGGGGACCTGGCCCAGCGTCTCCATGAAGGTTTTGACTGTCTCCAAGGTGGACTCAGCCGTCCCCGGCGCGCGGCACAGCTCCACCAGGGGGATCAGGTGAGGCGGATTGACCGGGTGAACGATCAGGGCCCGACCCGGAAAGCGCAGGTCGGTGATGAACTCGGACCCGGGAATGGCGGACGTGGAGCTTGCCAGAATGCAGCGTTGGTCTGTCAGAGCATCGAGCTTGGCAAACAGGGTACGTTTGAGATCCGTGTCCTCGAACACACTCTCCTGAACATAGTCAGCGCCATTGACCGCTGCCGCGAGATCCTCATAGACAGTGATGCGCGCCGCCGCGGCCGCGGCATCCTCCACCAGGCCGCCCTCCTCCTGGTCCACCAGGCTGGCCTGAATAAGAGGCATGGTGTCCTCACGCAGGGTTACCGCGTCGGTGTCGTACAAAGCGACGTCCATGCCGGCACGCGCGAACACCATCGCCCAGGAGCGGCCTACATTCCCTGCACCAATACAAGCAATTTTTTCCATGCGACGCCCTCCTGAGGTTGGCCGATCGGGAGCATAATCTTACGTCTGCCGAGCGCAGGCGAGTACTCCCGCGTATCCTCTCCGCTGCGGCTGCTCGCCGCTGTAACCGCAAAAGCAGGGTCAGCAGGATAACGACCATGGACTGCGATCATTTGAAACTGGACATGGCAGACGCTGCCTGATGGACGGGGCAGTACTTGAATAATCCGACACGCCCTGCGCAGCCCTTGGACCCGGACTTCAAAAATCGAGCGCTGAGGTTCTCCAAGACGCTCGCCATCGGCGCCGTTGGTGGCGCGATCTTTTTCTATTTGCGCATGCCGCTGGCCTGGATGATGGGCGCGATGGTGGCCTGCACCGTTGTCTCGCTGTCCGGGGTGCAACTGGAGGTGTCGAGCAGAGTTCGCGCGGTGATGGTGAGCGTGCTGGGCGTGCTGCTCGGCAGCGCATTCACGCCCGAGGTCGTGGCGAAGGCTGCCCAATGGCCTGTGACCATCGTCGGCCTGGCGGTGTACATCGCGGT
>JBFFHS010000004.1:0-76677 GCA_041556855.1 Gammaproteobacteria bacterium | reverse complement strand
TATCCTAAGGCGGGCTCACCTTCAATACCGTGTGGTCCCTGTCCGATACCACGAAGATTTCACCGCCCTGCCCCACGGCGACGCCGGTGGGCAGGAATGCCGGCGGCGGCCCGGTACTGTCCGCGCCAGTGTAAGGCAGCGCACCGATCGGTAGGTCTTCAGCAAGCACTTGGGTTGCGCCGGAGCCAGGGTCAACCAACGTAAGCTGCCTAGCACCAACCTCAGCCACGACCAATGCTCCGTCGGGGTTGATGGCAATACCCTCCGGCTGAGCCAATCCCGCGACTATCTGGGCGCGCTTGCCATCCTCCAACCCAATACGGGAAATCGTGCCGCCGGCCCTCTCCGTAACATAGACGGAGTCGTTATCCGAGATCGCCAAGCCCAGTGGTCCCTTAAGATCGCCCGCCAGCACGCGCCGCGACTGCTCGGGCCCGATGCGCAGCAAAGCGCCGGCACCGAATTCCGCCAGCAGCAAGCTCCCATCGGCCAACAGCTTCACGTCGTAGGGCTGCTGGAAGCCTGTCAGGACTTGCTGTTCTCGCCCCGACCCACGGTCCAATACCTTCACGGTTCCGCTGCGGTAATCGGATATTGCGATGGCCATTGCGTTGACGTCGATGGCAAAGGAAGCTTGCAAGGCCTCGATCTCCATGTGACGCTGAATGGTGCCGGTTTCGGCATCCACCCGGCTATGGCCAAACACACCGGACACCAATAGCAGCTCACGGCCATTCTCTTCTGTGAGCGCCAGGCCACCCGGCATGACCAGGCCACCCTTGATCAACTCCGCCACGGCACCGGTATCAGGATTGACCCGGTAGATAATGTTGTGGACAGGATTGGACACGTAGACCAGACCATCCGGCCCGATGGTCAGGTTATCCAGGGGCGGCGGCAGCTCTGCGATCAGTTCCTGCTCGGAGGTTTGTCGATCAACACGGATCAGGGTGCCGGTCAGCCAGTTGAGCACGTACAGGTTGCCTTTCGAGTCCAGCCGCACGCCGGTGGGCCGGTCAAACCCCTCAGCGACCTCAGACACAGCCCCAGTATCCAGATCAATCCGAACAACCACGCCCCCAGCCATCAGGGGCCCATAAAGAATGTTGTCAGCGCTGATATCGAAGCTGTTGAGGCCGCATAGCTCATCGGTAGGACAGTCCATTCCCCGCGCCACCAGAGCCGGAGGCTGCTCCCCATTGACGTCAATTTCGTAAAGGCCGTCGCCAGCCCTCACCTGAGCCGCATACAGGCGGCCGGCTCCGTTGAAGTTGATGGAGTTAATCCCGGGAAGATCCGTGGCGAGAACCGCGATTTCTCCGTCCGGCCTTAGCGCACGAACTTCACCTGCAGGCAGCGCCGTCCAGGCTATCGTCCCGTCCGGAGCAATGGCCAGGCCATCGCCAAGACCTGCAGGCGGGCCCACCAACGTTTCTGTTTTCCCCGTCGCCACATCGATGCGGTAGATCTCCGCGCCCGCCATGGATGAGACGATGAGCCGGCCAGCGTGATCGAATTCCATGCCATTCACCCCATGGACCGGGGAATGGGGAATCAATGATTCAACGCGATACTCTGCACCCAGCGCGGAAGCGCTGCTCAGGACAACTGAGCCGATCAGCGTGGCCGCGGGACGGCATTGCGTGAGACTGGCAAGCACCGCTTGCCGGAAGCGGTTCAGGGCCTCAAGCCAGGTCCAACTCATCGCTGGTGATGATGGCTGCCAGTTTCTTCATGTTGGTCAAGCTGCGCTGCTGATCCTCTTCGTTGGCGGCTATACAGCAGTCCGCGATGACCTTAACGGCCAAATCCCGATCATGAGCCTCCCGGGCGGTGGACTCTACGGCCATGTCCGTGGCCACGCCCGCCAGAAAAACCTCATCAACCCCCATGGTCTTGAGCGTCAAGTCCAGCGGCGTCGCATAGAAGGCGCCGACCCGATGCTTGGTAATCACGAGCTCGTCGCCCTGAGGGGCAACCTCGTCCATGAACTCCCCTCCCCAGCCACTCAAGTCAAACACACCAAACTCATGGGCCTGTCCCATCAGGGGGGAGCCCTTGGGCTGCTGGGCGTAGCCTGGGAAGAAACCGACCCGCACATGAATCACGGGCAATCCCGCGGCACGAAATTCGTCCTGGACCTGGCGCAGCGTCGCAAGCGTGCCGTGCTCCGCGTTGTAGGCAGCATAGCCCTTGCCGGACACCTTGCCGTCCGGGTGCACGATGTCATTCTCAAAATCCAGGCAAAGCAGTGCTTTCATATCGTCAGTTTCCCTTACTGAAGTGATGGCCGGACATTGGGAGCCTAGCGGAGGTCGCTTAACCCGCGCACGACCCGCGGGTCGCAAGCAGGTAGATCATGGTCTTTAACAACCATCTCAGAGTACCCATGCGATCCCGGCGGGCTATTTCCAGCGAAACCGGTGTCACGGTTTGATGAAGCGCAGCAACGCGCGATCAGTTCTACCGCGCACCGTGGGTGCCATCGCATTGATGGCGAAGTCGTCATCCGGGTTGCGCAAAGCATCAGATTCGGCATCCAAACGGAATCCGGCAGCGCGAAAATCGGCCTTTATCAACTCGGGGTCAATACGATGCATCGCTCTGGCCTGTTCATGGGTCATGTCACCGGTCGCGACATGATCTGCGACGATGACTCGCCCGCCCGGTTTCACCGCCTCAAAAACTTCTTGGAGTAACCGCGGCCTGTCGATAAGCACCCAGCCTCGTTCCCCGTCGAGATAGTAGACATCGTGATAGGCCAGCATGAACAGCACCACGTCGAACGTGGACGCCGGCAGTTCCATTTCGTTGTTCTCGCTACTGAGTTGCTCAATCGTAGCGAGACGCCCGTCGGCATACCGGGTCGCGATTTCCCTGGCGGCGGCCATGCTGTAGCCCACGTTATTGTAGGCGACGACCCGGCCCTCGGCGCCTACCACGTAGGCCGCAAGCTCGGTGTAGTAGCCCCCGCCTGCGAACAGGTCGAGCACGCTCATGCCTGGCCCCAGTTCGGCCAACTCCAGCACGGTCTGGGGCTTGCGCCCCGCATCCCGGTCCACATCGGCAGCCGGGCGACGGGGATCAGCAATCGCGGCAGCAATCGCCGCTGATGCCGCGGCCGGCTGCCCATCGGCGCTGTCCAACTTTTCCCCGCCCGTGCACCCGACCAAGGCGAAAACCACGCACAAAGCCAACTGCACCAATCGAAAATGATTCATATCAACGCTCCCTTCAGGGATTTTTCGCACACAGGACGGCCTCTACAGTCCGCCAGATCGGCTCAACGGTAGGCGCCGTAGCCCGTCATTTTGCTGACATCCGGGTAGAACATGCCCAGCGCCGCCTGATTATTGGATCGAGTTGAGAAGATGATCGCCCCCTCCCGGGTGATATCCAGGTTCGGGTTATCCGCCTGCCGCGGTTCCGGATAGTAGGTAAAAGTCTCGGTCGCAACATCGAACTTGATCAACGCGCCACCTAAGCCACCATCACCAAACCAGATGTTGTCGTCGTGATCGGCGATAATGCCGTAAGGCATGGACGCTTTGACTTTTGAAAAGGGCAGGATGTCGTACTCCTTTTGCTCGCCCGTCTTGGGATCAAGCTTGCCCAGTTTTCCGGAGCTGAATACGGAGTACCAGATCGTACCCTTGGAATCGGCGGTCAGTCGATTGATCGCGCAGGGCTTGGTCAGCGCCGGGTACTCGGTGAACTCCTCCGTTGTCGGATTGAAGCGGCCCACGGCACAGCCATAGAGCTCGGCAAACCAGATCTCGCCCTGCTGGTCGATCTCGATACCATAGGGGAATGAGTGAGAAGTCGGGACCTCCCACAGCTTGATGTCTTCGGTCTTACGATCCCAGAAGCCGAGCTTGTTGCCCCGGATCGCCGTGAACCAGACATTGCCATCAGCATCCATGTGAGGACTGTGGCCGCGAATGTTACCCACCACCCCCCTTTCGTCTACCACGATGCCTTCCGGGTCCATGTGGAACCGATCCACTTTGCCCGTGCGAGGGTCCAGGCGCCCGAGATGCTGGCCCTGGAACTCCGCCCAGAACACGTGGCCTTCTGAGTCGACGGTCAGGTCGTGAGGAAACAGATACTTCCAGATGGAGTCGGGGTCTCCCTTTTTTCTGCCGTACATATCCGTTTCCGGATTGTTCTCGTCGTAGCCCAGGGGAAAGTGGCTCCACTGAGCGGTACGTGGATCCACCCGACTGACACCGATCAGGCTGTTGGACCCCCACAGGTTGCCATCGTTATCGATATGGGGCTTGTGCATGCGGTGCTTTCCAGGCTCATTGGGAGAGCGTTGGGACAGGTCCTCGCCGGGACGCAGCGGCGTTAAGTATTCGATGAACATCGCGCTGGACAGGGTTTCTTCGTCCAGCGGGTATTCCACGTCTAGCCTGAGCAGCCGCGGCTCGCTATCTGGCCCGAAATTCTCGGCCAGATAATCAGCCAAGAGGTCATGCTCCTCCGTCGTGATGCTGCGCGCCGAGTTCGGGTCGGCGAACGCACCACTGGGGTCCAACATGATGCCCACCATGGCATGCCAGCCCACCCGATCCATGCGATGGGAGGGCAGGAACGATGCGCCGTGGCAGGTCAGACAAGTGGGTTCCGCCAGGTCGCGTCCGGGGCCGGAGGGGTACATCTCGTCATAGGTGACCAGTCTGGCTCCTTCCTTCACACCCCCGAATTGGGGGCCCGGCTTGGTGCTGTCCTTCAGCGTCAGGATGAAGTCCGGTCCCGGCTTAAGTTGCAGATCAAGCTGCACGCTGGCCCCATCTTGCAGTCGCAGCCACTGGTGTTCTGATCGCAAACCGCCCTTCTCCGCCCACACCTCGTAGCCGCCGTGCATCAAGTTGATGGCCTGATACTCGCCGTTGTGGGTGAACACCGTGTACAGCATGTTCTTGTCCAAGTTCCTGGCATACACCTGGGCTGCTATGAACGGTTCCTCCGCGGTCACCGTGCCGGCGATCCGGTTCAATCCGGCCACCGAGTCCGTCGGCGCGGCAGTAGTGGTTTGCGGCGCTTGAGGCTCAGGTGCGCCACAGCCAACCAGCAACGCAGCCATCGGCAGGGCGCTGAGAACGGTCGCTGCTGTGCGTAAGAAGGTCTTTGCAATAGCCATAGTTCTTCCTGTCATGATTGACTAAGGTGCCTGATAGACGCGGCCGCCCAGCGGGATCAACGATACGCCCCGAAACCTGTCATCTTGCTGGCGTCGGGATAGAAGATGCCGATGGCCGACTGCTGGTTGGACCGCGTGGTATAGATGATCGCCCCCTCACGGGTGCGATCGATGTTCGGGTTGTCCGTCTGACGTGGCAGCGGATAATAGGTGAACGCCTTTTTTTCCGGATCGAAGTGGATCAGCGCGCCGCCCAACGCGTTATCGCCGAACCAGACCTGGTCCTCATCATCGGCAATGATGCCGTAGGGACGCGATGCATAGACCTTCGACTCAGCACGAAACGGCACCACGTCGTACTCTTCCTGCTCTTCGGTCTGCGGGTCCAGCTTGCCCAGCAGGCCCGGCCTGGACAGCGAGTACCAGATGGTGCCCTTGGAATCAGCCATCAGGCGATTCATGGCGCAGGGCTGCTCCAGCGCCGGGTATTCGGTGAAGGTTTCGGTAGCTGGGGTGAATCGACCCACATTGCATCCCCACAGTTCGGCGAACCAGACATCATCATTTTGGTCCACTTCGATACCGTAGGGGAAGGAGTTGGGCGTGGGGATGTCCCAGAGCGTGATTTCTTCGGTCTCCCGATCCCACTTGCCGATCTTGTTGCCGTTGATCACAGTAAACCAGACGTTCTCCTGGGAATCCAGGTTGGGCGTATGGCCCTGGATGTTGCGGACGGCGCCCTCCGGGTCCATGGGGAAGCGGACCATGGCGCCGGTACTGGGATCCAATCGGCCAACGTGTTTGCCCTGGAATTCGATCCAGAACACGTGTCCTTCGGAGTCCACGGTCAGGCCATGCCCGAAAATGTTGGGTTCAGGATAGGGAAAGTGAGTGTACTGGGCGGTGCGCGGATCAAGGCGGCTGACGCCCAGCACGCCGTTGGTGACCCAGATGTTGCCGTCATTATCGATATGGGGCTCCACTGCCCTGTGTTGTCCGGCCACGTTGCTGGAACCCCTGGAGAGATCAGCGCCCGGCGGCAGTGGCATGAGATACTCGATAAACAAAGCTTTTGACAAGACCTCCTCATCGAGTGGGTACTCAGCGTCTATGCGCAGCACCCGTTCTGGATTATTCACACCAAAATTATCTGCCAGGTAGCGGGCGAGAACCTGGCGTTCCTCCTCGCTTAAGCCACCCACAGACCCGCCGCCGGTGATCATGGCCCCTCTTTGTCCCAATTGTCGCGTAACCGCGTCGGGATCAAGCATCTGCCCGATCATGTAATCCCAGGTCTCCTCGGTCATGTGGCGTGCCGGGAAAAACGCCTGCCCGTGGCAGGCCATACACTTGGCTTCCAGCAGATCGCGGCCCTGCCCGGGCGGGTACATACGGTCATAGGAGAGCTGCGGTACGCCTTGCTGAACTCGAGTCTTGAGCGTCAGCGGGAACGGCGGGCCGGCGGCGAGGACGAGATCGACGTTGATCTCAACGCCGCCCTGGATACGCAGCATCTTATGCTCGGAACGCAGCTCGCCCTTCTCCGCCCAAACCTCGTAACCGCCCGGCATGAGACTGATGGTCCTGTAGCGTCCCTTGTTGGTAAACACCGTGTAGAGCATGTTCTTATCGAGATTGCGGGCATAAACCTGGGCCGCCACAAACGGCGTCTCTGCCGTCACCGTGCCAGACAGGGTGCTGGTGTTAGCGAGGGAATCGGTCGCTGTCGCAGTACTGGTGACGACCGACCCTGCCCCGCGCTTGGCAGGCTCTGTCGTGGGAGCGTCGGCCTCGCGGGAGGAACAGCCCGTCAAACAGAGTGCCAACACGGGGAGAACCATGAAGGCGCCGCGGAGAATTTTTATAAGGATTGTCATCGCGGATCAGAAAGGCTTGTGCACTGCGCCATCATAGCCCATGTGCAAACGTTTACAAGTCCGCCCGCGGAAGCCTGGCGCGTCGATGGAGGCAGCATAGACGGCCGCCCCGACCCGCCCGGGTGACTGCGGCGCAAAGGGCGTGAGTGTGAGCTGGCTTGCCGAACACTGGTTGGTGTCGAGGCTCTTGGTCGGCTATTCCGGAATCCCGTTCTACAACGGAGTAGTCGGTCGGCGGGGCGCGAGATGTTGTTGGTGCTGAATCACCGCTGGGCGGTAACCGACAATAACAGCCTCAGCGGCACCAGCGACGAAATCGTTCTGAAGCTTTCCGACACTTTTCGCTAGTGATTATGCGATGTCGTCCGGGTCTAGGACAGCTCATCGACTTCTTCATAGACCAGCATAGTGGGCTGGCAGCACCTCCCTCAGCCGCGACAAGCCTTCCTCAATCGCCGGCGTGGACGTGGCAAACGACAGGCGCAAATGATGGCGGCTGCTGTCCCCGTAGGCCGAACCCGGTGTCACGATGACACCCGCCTGGTTCAACAGAAACTCGGCCACGTCCCTGCTGTCGCCCCAATTTTCGGGGATTTGTGGGAAGGCGTAGAAGGTGCCCTCGGGAGGTGGGCATAGGATCCCCTCAATCTGGTTCAGCCCGGCGACCATGACATCGCGGCGGCGCGAATACTCCTGGCGCATGGTCTCCACGTAGGGCGCACCGTCCGTGAACGCGGCAACCGCAGCATACTGGACCAGACTGGTGGCGCAGCGCGTCGCGTACTGATTCAGACGAGCCAGCACAGATGCCACCTGAGAAGGCGCGACACAGTAGCCCAGGCGCCAGCCTGTCATGGCGTAGGCTTTCGACAAGCTCGTCGCAATCAACGTGCGTTTCGCCACCTCGGATCCCAGGGAGGCTGCGGACACATGGGTGACGTCACCGAAAACCAATTGGCTGTAGACCTCGTCGGCGATGATCCATAGATCATGACGTTCCGCCACCTCGGCAATGCCAGCCAGTTCCGCCGCCGACAGCACTCGTCCAGTGGGATTCCAGGGGCTATTAAGGATGATGGCACGGGTTCTCGGTGTGACGGCAGCCCTGAGGGGTTCTGGATCTGCTGCAAAACGCCCCTGGCTGGCGCCCATGGGCACAGCCACCGGGGTGGCCCCGCTGAGCAAGACCAGGCCGCGGTAGGGACCCCAGCAGGGTTCCATGACCAGCACCTCGTCTCCCGGTTCGAGAATTGCTCGCGTCAGCAGAGAGAGCGCCCCGTAGGACCCAGGCGTAACGACGATCTGATCGGCATCCACTGCGATGCCGTGCTGGTGTGTCTGGAAAGCAGCAATGACCTCCCGCAGTTCCGCCAAACCGCGCGGGTCCACGTAACGACTACGACCATCTTCAATGGCTTTGATCGCAGCCGCCTTGATCGGTTCCGGGACGTCGAAATCGGGCTCACCAATACCGAAATCGATGATTGTGTTGCCCCCGGCTTCCAGCGCATCCGCCTGGCGACGCATGCCAACAACCGTGGACCCATGGATCGATTGCGCCAACTTGGACAACTGTGGTGACATGGGACCCAACCTGAAGTTCACCCGCGATAGCCCAACCAAGTTAACACGGCCCGCGTCAATAGCGTGCCGGACCTGGGAAAATGTCTGAGTCAACTTGTCGCTTAGCCATCGACGTCGGTGGAACCTTCACCGATGTAGCTCTGATCGATGAGCAAGACGGGACGGTCTGGTTTGCCAAGGTTCTGAGCACACCCCAGGACCCTTCCCAAGGCTCGCTCGCAGGAGCAAGGGAGATTTTGAGTCGGACCGAGTTCCCGGCGCACGCGGTGGCGGATGTGGTTCACGCCACCACCGTGGCAACCAATGCCGTACTCGAGGGTAAGGGAGCCCGGACCGGCTTGATCACGACCCGGGGGTTCCGTGATGTCCTGGAGGCCCGCCGGGAGATACGCTACGACATCTACGATCTTGGCATGAGGATGCCGCCGCCACTGGTTCCGCGGCGCTGGCGGCGCGAGGTCGACGAACGCGTCACCTTCGCGGGCGAGATACTCAGGCCCTTGCGCGACGAGGCGGTCGCCGAAGCGCTGTCCTACCTGGTAGAAGAAGCCGGCATTCAGTCGCTGGCAATCTGTCTTCTGCACGGTTACGCACACCCGACCCACGAGGCACGCATCGCGGAGATGGCGACACGCCTGTTCCCCGAGCTCACTGTCAGCGTCGGCCACCGTGTGTCCGCCGAGATCAGGGAGTTCGAGCGTACCTCTACCACCAGTGTAGATGCCTACATCAAGCCCATGGTCCAGAGTTACGTTGGCCGGCTGACACAAGGCCTGCGCGCGCTGGGCATACAACCCGAGCTGTCCATGATGCTCTCCCATGGTGGCATTGGTCCGGCTACGGAGGCGGCCAACTCTTTTCCCATCCGGATGATCGAATCCGGGCCCGCGGCCGGGGCCATCGCGGCGAGCCACTTCGCCCGAGACGCTCTCCCGGAAGCCAACGCCATTGCCTTCGATATGGGCGGTACCACGGCGAAGATATCGATCATCCGTGACGGCGAGCCAACCATTACCCACGAGTACGAAGTGGGCCATGTCCATCGATTTAAGCAGGGCAGCGGCTATCCACTGCAAATTGCCGCCATCGAATTGCTCGAGATCGGCGCCGGCGGCGGCAGCATTGCGCACGTCAATGAGCTCGGCCTGCTCAATGTGGGACCCCAATCCGCCGGCGCTGATCCGGGACCAGCCAGTTACGGGCGCGGCGGCCAGCAACCCACTGTCACAGACGCCGACCTGCTATTGGGTTATCTCAACCCGAACAATTTCCTCGGCGGTGACATGAAGCTGGAAACCGCCCGCGCCAGACAAGCGATCGAGCAGCAACTGGCGGGCAAGCTTGATATGTCGGTGGAGCACATCGCATGGGGCATCCACGACGTGGTTAACGAGAGCATGGCGGCGGCTATCCGGTCCCATGCCGCCGAACAAGGCATCGATCTGCGCCGTTACAGCATGATTGCCTTTGGCGGCGCTGGTCCGGTCCATGCCTACGCGTTGGCACGCAAGCTCGGCATGCGCCGCGTGCTGTGTCCTTTCGGCGCCGGCGTAGCCTCAGCGGTCGGCTGCCTGGTGGCGCCCCCGGCGGTCGAGCTGGTCAGCGCGTATTTTTCGCCAGTCGAGGACGTCGACTGGGCCGCAGTCGAACGTCAATACAACGACATGCGAAGGGACGGTGAGGCCGCCCTGGGAAAACTAACCGCGGCGGGCGCCGGACTTGTGATGCAGCGTTCCATGGACATGCGTTGTCAGGGTCAGGGTTATTCGGTCAACGTGCCCGTGGCCGAAGGTCCCGAGGCTCTCGGCGTCCGCTTCACCGATATCTACCAGACTACCTATGGGCACCAACCCCCGGATGTTCCGCTTGAAATCGTGAGCTTGCGGGCGCGCCTCGTGAAACCGCGTCCTCATCGTAAGCTCACACCCAACGGGATTGACCCGGCCCGGGGCGTTGGGTCGGCATTGATGGGAACGCGGCCGGTCTATTTCGAGGTGGCGGAGCGCCATCTGGACACCGCATTCTATGATCGTTATCGACTCAAAGCCGGCGACCTCCACGCCGGCCCAGCGGTGATTGAGGAACGCGAAACCAGTATCGTCGTCGGGCCCGACGCCGAATTCCACGTCGATCCCGACCGCAACATCGTTATCGACGTCAAGGAGTAGGGGGCAATGCAAGCATTGGACGCAATCACCGTCGAGGTTTTATGGACCCGACTTATCTCGGCCATTGACGAGGCTGCCCTGACTCTGCATCGAACATCCTTTTCCACCGTGGTACGCGAATCCCACGATTACACCTGCATGGTGCTGACGCCCGATGGCAGAGCGGTCGCCCAGGCGACCCGCAGCATCCCGTCGTTTATCGGCACCCTGCCCATATCGGTCAAAGCGTTCCTGAAGAAGTACCCGGCCGAAACCCTGAAGCAAGGCGATGTTGTGATCAGTAACGACCCCTGGATCGGGACGGGACACCTGCCGGACATTACCCTGGCGGCACCGATCTTTCATGCCGGCCAATTGATTGGCTTCGCCGGGGCCATTGCCCATATGGGGGACATCGGCGGCAGGCGGCGGGCGCCGGACAGCAGGGATATCTACGAAGAAGGCCTGCAGATACCGATCCTGAAGCTTTATGACGCCGGGCAGCGCAACGAGGCCCTGTGGGAGATCATTCGCCAGAACGTGCGCACCCCGGACGAGGTCAGCGGCGATCTTCACGCCATGGTCGGGGCCTGCGAGAAGATGGCGGCCGGTGTTTCCGACCTGTTGGCCGAATATGGGATGGCGGATCTGCAGGGTCTGGCCAGCAGGATCATCGACCTGACTCACGCTGCTATGCGACGCGCCATCAGTGAAATTCCCGATGGCGAGTACCACTCGGTCACGCCCATCGATTCCTTCGACACCAGCCAGCCGCTGGAGATCCACTGCCACATCGAGGTCCGCGGCGATCAAATCACGGTCGATTTCACCGGCAGTTCGCCCCAGAACCCATCGCCTCTGAACGCCGTGCTGGGCTATACGCGCGCTTACGCGGCCTATGCCCTGAAGTGCATCTTGTTGCCCGACGTGCCCAACAACGAAGGCAACCTGCTGCCCTTCACGATCACGGCACCCGACGGGTGTTTTCTCAATCCGCGATACCCCGCTGCGGTTGAGGCCAGAGCCAACGTGGGGCATTACTGCACCAGTGCCGTATTCAATACGCTGGCTGAGGCGATCCCGGAGCGGGTCCCGGCCGAAAGCGGCATCCCGTTGCACGGCTTCACCATGTCCGGCTGGAACGATGGGCGCGCATTCTCGACGATCTTCTTCTACAGCGGTGGTCAGGGCGCACGGCCGGACCAGGATGGCTTATCGACTCTGAGCTTTCCCACCAACGTGGCCGCCACGCCCACGGAGATTCTGGAGCGCTCGTTCCCAGTGCGCATTGTCGAGAAGTCACTACTGCCGGGCTCGGGCGGCGACGGGAAGTTTCGCGGTGGGCTTGGACAGCGCATTGAACTGCAGGTCGTCAGCGAGAACCCCGTCTACATCGCGGTGCTCACGCAACGGCTGAAGTTCCCGCCGCGCGGCCGCCAGGGCGGTGACAACGGCAGACGCGAGCGCATTTACCTCAACGATAAGCCGGTGGAGGCAGGCAGTCCGTTTCAGCTTTCCAAAGGAGACGTCATGGTTCTCGAATTGCCAGGCGGTGGGGGCTTTGGACCACCGGCGGAACGGGATGCTCGGCTGCGCGAAGCCGATCGCAACGACGGCCTGGCTTAGTCCGCAGTCACCTTTTCTCAGCCGTAGCGATGGCATCGGCAACGGCGGCGGCGCGATCCCAGATCGCGCGGACAACTCCCAGGTCGTTGCCCAATTCCAACATATCGATCCCCAACTCGACGTACTTTTTAATGTTCTCGGGATCGGTGCCAACAACCAGGGCCACGTACTTGCCTGCCCGGTGGGCCGCCGCCACGGTAGCTGCGATGGCAGCCTGAACGCGCTCATCCTGAGCATCCGGGGCGCCAAGCCCCAGCGACATGGCGTAATCGGCCGGCCCAAACAGCACGAAATCGACGCCTTCCACGGCAAGTATGGCGTCGATCCGCTTCATGGCTTCGACATTTTCGATCATGATGCCGATCAACGGCTCGCGGTTGCTCCACTGAATCCACTGGGCTCCGGACCTGGCACCCCACCCGGCGGACCAGCAGTTACCGCTGTAGCCCCGGGTACCGTGAGGCGGAAACTTGGCCGCTCGAACAACGCCCTCAGCCTCCTCTGTCGAGCAGACATCCGGCACGATGATGCCCCCCGCCCCAATCTCCAGAGCTTTGCGCACCAGGTAAGGGTTGTCCCGGTCGATTCTCACGATCGGAACGATACCTCCCAAGGCGGCAGCACGGATCAACTGCTCCAACGTCCCATCCTGCCGCCAGGCGTGTTCAGTATCGATACGAATGTAATCAAGACCGGCCAACGCGGCAGCATCGACCACGTAGGGGCTCCAGGAGAAGATAGCCGCGCCCGTTGCACAGCGACCGCTGTTGAGCTTTTCTCTCAGCTTGTTCGGACTTCTGTCCATCGCGCTCCTCCTCGCCAAAAGCACCGCCAGGATACGTCCAGTTGCTGTGCCCGGCTACCATACCGGCGTCGCTCAGTCTAAAGTGAGCACCCACATAGTGGAATTGAGAGTACGAATCTAAGGAGTTGCTGCACGGTGAGCTGGCTTGCCGAACACTGGTTAGTCCTGACCCTGTTCGTCGTCTACTCTATGATTCTGTTCTACAACGGAGTAGTCGGTCGGCAGCGCAGCGCGAAGCTGCGCGACTACTATGTGGGCGGACGCAGCATGGGTGGCTTTGTCATCGGCATCTCCTTCTATGCCACCTACGCGAGCACGAACAGCTATATCGGCAATGCCGGCCAGGGGTATACCTACGGCCTGCCCTGGCTGCTGATGGCAGCCTTCATGGGCGTCTTCGCGATCATCTCCTGGACCTGGGTGGCGCCGAGGCTGCGCCAGTTCACCGCCGACTGGGACAACGTGACACTGCCCGATTTTTTTGCTGTGCGGTTCGACAGCAACGTGGCACGCGTGCTGGCGGCGTTGGTGATCGTCTTTGCGAGCACTCTGTATATGACTGCGGTGTTCAAGGGGGTTGGCAATCTGTTCGAGGTGTTCTTTCAGATCCCCTACGAAGCAGCCATTCTGATAATCCTGCTGATCGTCATGTTCTACACGGCAGCTGGTGGATTTATCTCCGTCGTCCGCACCGACGTGGTGCAGGGAATCTTAATGTTGATCGGCGCCCTCATCGTGTTTGGCGTCGTGACCAACGCCGCCGGCGGGATCGGGGCTATCATGCAAGTTCGCGAGGTGAGCCGAGCCGGTGAACGACTATTCACCTGGGACGCGGCGATGCCCTTCCCCGTGCTGCTGGGCGTTCTGGTGGCCGGATCCATGAAACTGATCGTAGAGCCACGGCAGATCTCCCGATTCTTCGCACTGAAGGACCGCGACAGTGTGCGTCAGGGCATCTGGGTAGCGGTAATTGGGATTGTTGTGATTCAAGTGTGCCTGTTACCGGTGGGCATCTACGCTCATCTGTTCATGAGCGACGTCAGTGACACTGACCTCATAGTGCCCACGTTGGTGGCAAGCGCCATGTTCCCGGACATTCTGAGCGCTTTTCTTGTGCTCGCCATGGTCGCCGCCGCCATGTCGTCTCTCGACAGTGTGCTGCTGGTTGCGGCATCGACCCTGGAGCGGGACGTGGTTTCACTCAGCCTGCCAAGGCTGTCGGAAAACAAGAACCTGAACTTGACCCGGATATTCGTCGTTGCGCTCGCCGTTGTGACTGCGGCCATCGCCTTACGGCCACCGGCCGGCGTGGTGCCCCTGACAATCTTCTCCGGCAGCATGTACGCGGCCTGTTTCTTTCCGGCCCTGATCATCGGCCTGCATTGGCGGCGGGGCAACGGGCTCGCCGCCGCGGCCTCGATCCTGACGGGGATTGGCACCCTGCTGCTGTGGACCGTCACGGGCTGGAACGCAACCCTGCATGAGGTCTTTCCCGCCCTGCTCCTTTCAACGCTGGTGTTTGTCGTGCTTGCCTGGATTACACCACCCAACCAAGACGAGCGGGTGGCAAGCGCGTTTTCCTAGAACATCCCCGATTTGCGACCAAATTTGGTCTATGTCATTGCGGCGGAGCACCAGAATCAGGTTCCGCCGGACGACTTCTCCCGTACGCAGGCTAGGCGTCCGCCCACTCCCGCAACAGGTTGTGATAGACGCCCGCCAGATTCACCAGCGTTGAGTGGTCTGGAAGGTCCCGGGCGACGTTCTGAATTGCGCTATCCAGCTGAAAAAGTAGGGTTCGATGGGTATCGCCACGCACCATACTCTGTATCCAGAAAAAGGCTGCCAGGCGCGCTCCCCGCGTGACCGGCTCAATCCGGTGCACGCTCGTGCCCGGATAAAGCACCATGTCACCCGCGGGAAGCTTGATGCGCCGAGCCCCATAGGTGTCCTCTACAATAAGCTCACCGCCATCGTAGTCTTCCGGATCGGTTAGAAAAACAGTTGCCGAAAGATCTGTACGAACGCGATGTTGGCCATCGATTACCGGTCGAATGGCGCCATCGATGTGACGACCGTACGACTGCCCATTTGTATAGCGGTTAAAAATCGGCGAAACGATCTTCAGCGGCAGTGAAGCTGACGTGAACAGCGCATTATTCTCCAGTGCGCTAAGTATCTCTCCACCGAGTTTTTTCGCGATGGGATGGCCGTCCGGCAATTGATGGTTATTTTTGACGCCCTGGGCAAGATAGCCGGCGCTATGCCGACCATCAGCCCATTCAGAACGCTCGAGCTGATCACGGAATTCCACCGCCTGCTCGGGCGTCAGCACCCCTGGGATCTGCAAGAGCATGCTTGTCGGTGTTCCTCAATAGGTGAAATTGACCGCCAGCACCGCTGTAAAGCCCCCGCCGGGAATTACATGCCACGGGTGCAACTGATCGAGATAATATTCGTCCGCAATGTTGGTCAGATTCAGCTTGAAGGTGAGGTTGTCCGACAACTGATAAGTCCCCATCGCATCGAAGGTCCAGTAGTCCGGAACCTGCTTAACCGGCGGCACATTCTGCGCCAACCGCTCGGAAATATAGCGGCTGCCGGCACCGAACTGCAGTCGGTCAGACAATTGGTAACTCACCCAGGCTGAGAAAGAATGCTCTGGCGCATTCCGCAACGGGCTGCCAACCGGCGCCGCGCCGGGGGCGGACTCAACCACCTCGCTATCGAGAAAGGTATAGCCGGCGGTAACCTGCCAGCGGGCCGTCACATACCCCGCAACATTCAGGGCAAGCCCGTCCACCCTTTGATTTCCCGCCAGTATGTTAAACCCCGGATTGACCGGATCAGGCACCCGAGCATTAGATTTCGTGATACGAAATATGGCCCCATTGACAGCCAGAGCATCGTCAAAAAATTCCCACTTGGTACCGATCTCGATGGTCTCGTTCTCCTCGGGCGCGAGGGATGCGTTGCCGATAGCAAGACCGCGGCCGCTGGTAATAAAGGAGATGTCCTCGGCAGAGGGATTGAAGGAGGTACCCCAGCCCAGATATATGCTGCCGATAGGCAGCGGTTTATAGACGACCGCTGCCCGGTAGCTCAACTCGGTGTCCAAGCTTTGAATCGCTTCGGTACCTGTAACGTCGCCCGCAACTGAGAAACGGGTGGCCTGGTAATCGACATCAAAGCGATCCCACCGTAGCCCGCCAATGACCTGCCATGACTCTCCGAGCTTCATAGTATCGAGTGCGTAAAGCGCGACCGTCGTGCCCTTTGTATCCGCATTGAGTCGTGGCTCGGTACTGGTTGCGGAAAACTGCTCATTGATGTCCGGTATCAGCAGGTTCGTTCCCGGCACCCCAACCCCGAAGCCAAAGGACGGGGCAGATGTCTCCCGTCCCAACTCTACGCCCGTCACCAGAGTATGCCGAAGCGAACCGGTGGCGAATGGCACTACCAGGTCTCCTTGGGCCAACAGCATTGTTTCCTGACTATTGCCGATGAACACATTGCGATCAACGGTCACGCTAGCCGGGGGCGTAGTAGGAAGCACGGAGGATGTAATCAAAGGTTCAGTCAAGCGGCTTTCACGTTCGTAATTAGCGTAGCGTATTCGGGCATTCAGGTTCAGGGCGTTACGGAAGTCGTGGGCGACACTGACTGTCAGAATATCCGCATCGGTTTTCAGGTAATCGCTCTGAAATCCGTAGAAGTTGTTGCGCGGGACAGGAGCCGGCCGACCGGCGAACCAGGGCAGGCCATAGTCGGGTGTATTGTCTTCCCTTTGATGCAGATAACTCAGCGTAACCTGCGTTGGACGGCCCAGACCCATCGCAAGACTCGGAGCCAAACCGTAGCGACGGCTCTCTCCTACGTCGCGATCGGCCACTTCCGACTGATGCGCCATCGCATTGATCCGGAACGCAGCGGAATCGTCCAGCAGTCCCAGGGGACGGCTGATATCCGCTGTGCCACGGCGAGTCATGTCGTTGCCGATGTTGACACTCACGGCAGTCAAGGCATCCCTCGTCGGCGCCTTGCTGGTTTGATTGATTACGCCGCCGGTCGAACCACGACCGAAGATCATCGAGGATGGTCCTTCGAGCACCTCGATAGCGTCCAGATTAAACGGGTCGCGGGAATAGCTGCCGAAATCGCGCATGCCGTCCAGGAACATGTCGTTTCGCGAGGAAAAGCCGCGAATACTTGGGTTATTTCCCTGCCAGCTGAATTCGCCAGCACCCAGAGTAATTCCAGGCACGGTGCGCAGGGCGTCGCTCAACGAGGCAACCCCGCGGTCATCCATGAGCTCTCGTGACATCGTTGTGATGGACTGTGGCGTGTCGCGAAGACGCTCCGTCAGCTTGTATAACGACGCGTCATCTCTCTTGTATCCGCCCTTTCTTCGTACGCTGGTAACTACGATCTCTTCGAGTTCTGCGTCGCCTTCAACTTTCGGCCGCGCCGGCAATGCGTCATCGGCCTGGGCAACCGATGGGCTTGAGAGCACCAGATTGAGGTTGGTGCCGGCAAACGCGGCGACAACCAGGCATCTAATTTGGCCTGTGACTTTCTGAAGCAGCGCCATGTCCTGAGTTACTCCTGTTGCTCTCTGAGTCGCACTTCTCGCAGCTCCTTCATCCTTCTGCAAGGCGGCAGTCTGCCTGGCTCGGCGGGCTCTACCAAGGATGCCCCCCAATCCTCGAACCAGATCCTCCAGCTCTCGCGCCCGCTCTCAATCGCCTCCACCCAGCGCTCTTCGCCTTCAGCGCAGATCTGGATGGTATTGAAGCAGATGACGGGCCCGCGGTGTTGTGCCGGACGTGCATATCCTCCAAATTCGGGTTGGCCGACGCCGGGCTCACCAGCGATAGGGTGCTGCCTGCCGTGATCACGACGCGAACCACGCCCCCTATCATGCCGAACTTCTCTCCTGCTTGCCCCCGGTCGCACTGCGGAGCATGCCCCGATGGCTGCTAAACTGGCTTGCCCCGGGTGCTGGAGCGAATCACCAAATCCGGCTTTATCAATACGACTTCAGGCTCCAACTCGGGATCGTCCAGCCTCGCAAGCAGAATGCGGATGCAGTGATCGATCACCTCGTCGCGAGGATATTCCACGCTGGTGAGCTCATGTGAAGCCCAGGCGGCCGATGCTCGATTGCTGTTACCAATAACTGCCAGGTCCTCCGGAACCCTGACACCAAGATCGAAACGAGCCCCATCCACCACGCCGATTGCCGTCTCGTCGAAAGTGCAGAAGACCGCGTCAGGCCGCTGGTCTTGCTGGAACAACTCGTTAATTGCGCGTCGCCCGGCATCGTAGCCCAACACGCCGTCGAGCCTTGCCGCAATTTCGCAACCTGCGGCCGCTGCGACTCGCTCCGAAATCGCGTTCATCGCATCTGTCAAGAAATTGATGTCCGCCCGACCCTGCAACAGGGCAATCCTCCGATGCTCACGCGCCAAGAGAAAATCGGCAATCTGATGGCCCAGGTACACCCCGTCCAGACTCACGGAAGAATTGCCGCTGCCCGTGCCAATGCGGTTGACCAGCACCACCGGAACACCGCGCTGAGTGCATTCCGCGGTGATTTCGGCCGGCAGCGCCTCGGAAACGACTGCAATAGCTGCCACCTGGTAGCGCAGCACTTGCCTGACGCACTCCGACACCTGCTCAGGCTCTAGCACTGACTTTAAGATCACTTCGTAGCCTTCTGCCTCAAGCCGCTCAGTAAGGCGCCTGAGAACGTCCACGTAGCCAAAGTTGTTCCACCCGGACATGAG
Organism: Gammaproteobacteria bacterium; assembly: GCA_041556855.1. Taxonomy (GTDB): domain Bacteria; phylum Pseudomonadota; class Gammaproteobacteria; order Steroidobacterales; family JBFFHS01; genus JBFFHS01. Next base: position 57,703 of record JBFFHS010000004.1, on the reverse strand, counting down.
CAACCCGACCAGGTTGGAACGACGCTGGATCAGACTGCGCGCAATGACATTGGGCTGATAGCCCAGCGTGGCCGCGGCCTCCATGACGCGCTGTTTGGTTGCCGGCGCGATGCTGGCCCCGGGCGTGAAGGCTCGGGAAACGGCCGCCACGGAAACGCCCGCCAGGTGTGCCACATCCACCGATGTAGCGCGCTTAACGGGCACGCCGGTAATTTCGCATGGTTCTTGCCATGTAGCGGTCTGACTATGAGCATTAATCTCGGGCCAGGATGATTGTAAACGTATTCAGGCTTGCCTAGTATCCTGCTCTCGCAACAACTCCGCCAACCATCGGGGCTTCAAGCCAAACAGGGAGATAGGCGCATGTCATCCGGTGCATACGGTTCGCGGGCACGATTGGGCATTGGGCCACCCCAGGCCAACCCCACGGTCGAACCGGAGATCGGAGCCATGCTGCCCGCCGATGTCGCCATGTATGTTGCGCGCCTCACCAGCAAGTGCGCTGCATCAAGGGATCGAATTGTCGAATACCTGCGCAACCTGAACGACTCCCTGGATCGCTTTGACACGCTGAAGCTTGATGCCTACGGCTTCGCCTGCACTGGCTCCACCTATCTGTTGGGCAGCGAGGAGGAACAGCGCATTATCGGCAGCCTGAGCGAAGCGCGGGGCTATCCGATCATTACCTGCGCGATGGCCATTGTGGACGCGCTAAATTTCCTGGGCGCCAAGACACTGGCCATCTACAGCCCCTACCCCGACTGGCTGCATGGCGCGTCGGTGAGCTACTGGCAATCCCAGGACTTCAAGATCGCCGCCACTCACACCATCAACGCAACAGCGCGGGATACCCGAGAGATCTATGTTCAGGATCCCCAGGATGTGGCCAACCTCATGCTGGCATCCGATCCGGGCGCCGATGTCAGCTTGATCACCGGCACCGGTTTGCCCAGCCTCGCCATTATCGACCAGGTCGCGGCGCAGTCTAATCGCACGGTGCTGTCGTCAAATCTGTGTCTGACCTGGCGCCTGCTCAAAGAAGTAGGCGTGTGGACACAGGATGCGGCCGCAGCGCCAGCCTATCCCCTACTTAAAGACTGGCGACGAGATGCCACCGAAGAATCCATCTCATCGTCCCGCGCGCCCGACTGAGCAATGACCCAGCGGCTTTCATACATCAGGTAGACTAAGGGCACAGCCAGTCTCGCCGCGAACAATAACAAGGGGGTGCGGCATTTCGGCAGACGCAGAACACCAGTTCTCAGGATGTCCGGCGTGCGAGCTGGGCGCTGCGCTCGCTACGGAGGACGCGGACACCCCCCGCCTCACGCGCCGCTCCCTGCTGCAACTGAGCGGCGCGACGACACTAGGTCTGGGCGCTACCGCTGCCGTCAGCCAGAGCGGCAAACCCGCGGAGATGGAAACTATTCCCCAAGCCAGCAAACCGCTGATCATCGAGCCCAGCTGGGTGCTGGCGTGGGAGCAGGACAACTTCAAACTGTTGCGCGATCACTCGGTGATTGTGGAAGATGGCCGCATCGCCGACATTCGCCCGGGGCACCGTGCGGGTCAGGATCAGCGGCTGCGCTGCCCGGGGCAAATGCTGACGCCCGGTTTCATCTCCGGTCACACCCACACCAACATCATCGACTTCGGCCGCGGCACCGTGGGCTTTCGCGGCCGACCGGGTAACCCGATCAGGCTGGGGGACCAACTCGACGATGACGACCGCTACGACCTCACGCTATACCGACTTGCCGAATCATTGCGGGGCGGCTGCACCACCCGTTTCGAGCAGGCATTGAGTCTCGACCAGGCCAAGGCCCATCTCGCGGCTGCGCAAAAGTACCAAACGCGGGAATACTTGAGCGCCATGACACCGGGTTGGAGCCGGCTGTTCCCGATCTGGCTGCGCGACGACGATCGAGCGCTGTTTGAATCGGAAGCCGAGACCCTGGCCGAAATCGCCGCGATTCGGGCATGGTCTTTACAAGCCAACGATACGGAGGGCGGCCGTATCCAGATGCAGATGGGGCCCCATGCACCGAATACCCTGACGCCGAAGGCGATGCAGGCCATCGGTGACGCGGCGAAAGAGCTGGGCAACGGCATTCACACTCACCTGTCCCAGGATGCCCGGGAGATCGACCACATCCGGCGGCTGTGGAACAAGAAACCCACCGAGTGGATCGATGAGTTTGGCTGGTATGACGGCCCCCTGATTGCGGCCCACCTGCGCGGTATGGACCCGGTGGAGGAGCTACCCATTCTGGTGGAAAAGGGTGCCACCTTCGGCTACTGCCCGTGGGAAGGTGGCATTGATGGCACCACCGTGCCGCGCTGGTGGCCGGAAGTGCTGGCCGCCGGCATGAATGCCAGCATCGGCATCGAGTTCTCCGCCGACTATGTGGAAAACATCAAGCTGGCAGTGCTCTACGGCGGCGCCCGCTATTCGCTGTTGCCGCACCCCGACCTGAGCCCGGTGCCGCTGAAGAACCCGAATATCTGGGATGCCCTGAGGGCGGCCACCATAAACGGCGCTGCCATTGTCGGACGCCAGGACATCGGCCGCATCGCCGTCGGGGCGAAAGCGGACCTGGTCACCATCAACTTGACCGGGTATCTGCTGGGCTGCGGCGCCGTGCCGCCCCAACCGGTGTACAACCTGCTGTTCGCCAACGGTTTGTCGGTCGTTCATGTGATGACCGAAGGTCAGATACAGATCTTTAACGGCCATTTCGTGCTGGACGATGAGAAGCGCATGACCGAACGGGCCAGCGCGGTTATGGAGAAGGTCTGGGCCGAGGCAGAAAGCGCTGGGTGGTTCGACCACGCCCCCGCCTGAGGCAGACACCCAACCCCAATCCGGGAGCACACTATGAATCCACCGTTGTTGACCCTCACTGTCCTGCTGGCGATATGGTTCATTCAGCCCGTCTCGTCCCCGGCCGCCGAGGCCACGTCGGCGCCCACGCGAGCGCCCATGACCATGGCAGACATCGACCGCTGGATGGCGGAGCTGTCCAACTGGGGGCGCTGGGGTCGAGACGATCAACTCGGTGCCCTCAATCTCATTACGCCGGAAAAACGCCGTCAGGCGGCCGCGCTCGTTCGCGACGGCGTCTCGGTCTCGCTGGCGCGAGACGCCCGCACCGATCAAGCTGTCGATAATCCCCGGCCTTACGAACACACAATGCTCAGCACCGGTCTGTCGGGCCGCGGCGCGGCGGACAAGTTCAGCGTGGCCTTTCACGGCCTGGCCCACACCCACCTGGATGCGCTGTGCCACATTTTTTACAAGGGCAAGATGTATAACGGCTTCCCGCAGGAAGAGGTCACGGAGAACGGCTGCGGCATGAACGGCATAGCAAAGCTGAAAGATGGCATCCTCACTCGGGGCATCCTGGTTGATATGCCGCGGCTGAAGGGCGTGCCCTATCTGGAGCCGGGCACCCCGATCTACGTGGAGGATCTGGAAGCCTGGGAGCAGCAGGCCGGCGTTCGTATTGGCAGCGGTGACGTCATCTTCGTGCGGACCGGTCGCTGGGCGCGTCAGGCGGAGCTCGGCCCCTGGCAGGTGGGCGAGCACACAGCCGGCCTGCACGCGTCCGTTGCGCCCTGGTTGAAAGAACGCGGCGTGGCCATGCTGGGCGGCGACGCGGCCAACGATGTGGCGCCGGCGGGCATCGAAGGCGCCTTTTATCCGCTGCACAGCCTCGCCATCGCCGCCATGGGCATCCATTTATTCGACAACTGCGATCTGGAAGCCGTGGCCCAGGCTGCCGCCCGGCGGGAGCGCTGGGCATTCATGCTTACGGTCGCCCCTATTCCCATACCTGGCGGCACTGGCTCGCCCGTGAATCCTATCGCCACCTTCTAAGGCGCGCCCGCGGTGACGACAGAGCAAGGCGAATTCCAGCGGGGCTGGGGTACCGTACTGGCCTCGGTCGTAGGCCTGGCGTTCGGCGTCGCGACGCTGGCCATCAGCTACTCCATCGGAGTCTTCATTGCGCCGCTGAACGAGGAATTCGGCTGGACCCGGCAGCAAGTGCTGCTGGCAAGCCCCATCGTGAGCATTGCGGTCATGGGCCTGACCCCCGTGGTGGGCTGGATCACTGACCGTTTCGGCGTGCGTCGAATGATCATCCTCTCCCAACTCGGCTTCGGGCTGGGCTTTTTTCTCATCGGCGCCTTCACCTACAACCTGTGGGTGTTCCTGGGGGCCTATTTTCTGCTGGCGCTGCTGGGCGCGGGCACCATTGCGGTCACCTTCGCCAAGCTGATCACCCACGAATTCGTCAAACATCGGGGCCTGGCCCTGGGCCTGGCCATGACGGGCTCGGGCTTCTGCGGTTTCATCGTGCCTCCCTACGCCGCCTATATCGTGGAGACCTTCGGCTGGCGCGCCGGCTATTTCGCGCTGGGGCTCTTGCCCCTGGTGTTCGCTCTGCCCCTGGCCATCAAGTTCGTTCACGATCCGCCACGGGCGGGCGCCAGCGAGCAGGCCAACCAAGATGCAACCGTGGCCGTCACCATCGACACTACCGGTGAGATGACGGCTGGCCAGGCCTTGAAGAGTTACCGGTTCTGGGCCATGGCAGTGATTTTCATGTTGGGCTCCTGCGCCATAACGGCTCTGATCACCAACTTCGTCCCCATCCTGGCGGACGAGGGCTACCCGCCGACCCAGGCGGCTGCCATGGCAGGCAGTTTCGGTCTGGCGGTGATTGCCGGCCGCATCATCGTCGGCATTCTGATCGACCGCATCTGGGCACCGGGGGTGGGCTTTGCGTTCTTTGCGCCGGCAGCCCTGGCGGTTGTCCTGCTGGGCACCGGCGAGTTGGGGACAGTGACCACAATAGGCACCATTATCGTGGCTGGCTTCGCAGCAGGCGCCGAAGTCGACCTGATGGGCTACCTGGTGTCGCGGTATTTCGGCCTCAGCCACTTTGGCAAGATCTACGCCGGCCTGTACGTCTTTTTCGCTCTGGGCCCAGGCATCACCACTCCGCTGTTTGGCGGTGCCCGGGATACTTATGGCAGCTATGAGCTGCCGCTGTACGCCGCCGCCGCCGCCCTGGGCGCGGCCGCGTTGCTGCTCATCTCTTTAGGGGCCTATCCTAGGCACGGCACCGCCGCCGCCCAGGAGAACCCGACATGACTGCAACCACCATGCGCGCTCTGGTCATCGACGAACCAGGGGGGCCCGAGGCACTGCAATTGAGGGAAGTACCCGTACCGGAACCCGGCCCGGGCGAGGCCCGGGTCAAGGTGGCCTGGGTGGGCATGAATCCCGTCGATACCATGGTGCGCCGGGAGCGCCTGGATTGGATGCCCGTCTCCTATCCCCTGATTGCAGGACTGGAGCACTCGGGCGTGATCGATGCGGTGGGCCCCGGTGTCGATCAGGCCATGGTTGGCCGCCCGGTCTTGTCCCGCAGCACCTTCGGCGGCTATGCCGACTACTCCTGTGCGCCCGCTGATCTACTACTGCCCCTGGACGAGCGCATCGATCTGCGCACGGGCTGCGCCTATCGGGGCGCAAGTTTTACCGCCTGGCACGCGCTGCACCTGTGCGCCCGCGTGCAGGCCGGCGACCGGGTGCTGGTACACTCCGCCGCCGGTGCCATCGGTATCATGCTGCTGCAGATGGCCCGTGACGCGGGCGCGCTGCCGTTCGGCCTGGCGGGCGGCGCCGCCAAGCTGGAGTTTGCCGAACAGCTTACCGGCTGCCCCGCCATCGACTATTTACAACCGGACTGGCCCCAGCAGGCCCGGGCGGCGGCCCAGGGTGAATCCTTCAACGTCATCATCGACGGCAACGGCGGGCCCAATGCACGCCGCAACTATGACCTGGTGGCCCCCCTCGGACGCATCGTCTACATCGGCGCCACGGCCGGCAGCTATCCTGAGCCCGTCCCCATCCCCAGGCTCATCAGCGGAAGTTTCAGCGTCGGCGGCATGACCCTCACCCAGATCGAGTCCGACGACAGCGGCGACGTGAACCGCCAAATCGTGAACCGTATCGTGTCGGGTGACTGGACCGTGCCGATTTCCGAGCAGGTGGAACTGGAGCAAGTCCCCGACCTGCACCGCCGGCTGGAAGGGCGCCAAGTCATGGGCCGAGCCGTCATCCGCATCGGTGGGGAGTAACCGTAGCAGCCGCTGCCGCGAAGCCCGACGCGGTGACTTGCGGTAAGAACATCGGGCGTGAGCATGAGGCTACGCTGACCGCCCTGAACCTATTTCAAACGACCTCGCCCGGGGCCATGCCGTCAACAAAAGGACCCTGACCCCGGCGCCCGGGCGATGACGTCTTGACCTGGGCAAAACTTGAAACCGCCCCCTCCCGTCAGGCAAAAACCAACCAGCTTAAAGCTGGTGGCACCGGCGGGTACCCCGGGGTGGCCTGCGATCAATATTTTTATTGAGTGAGTTACCATCATCAGGACAATGACGAGACCCTTCGGCCGGTAGCGACCCATGCATCAACAGCTTTCAGACATTGCTCGGGACTTCGATCCCCTCATCCGGGAGCATCGCGGCGCCGACCCGACCATCACGGCAATCAGCGGTGTGGAGGACTGCGGCCCGGGCGACCTGGTCTTCGTGGAGGACAAGCAGCGGGTCGACGCGGTGCTGGCGGGCCAGCCGTCGGGCGTCGTGCTGCATGAGTCCCTGCTGCCCATGCTGCCACCATCGGATACGCGCGGCGTGCTCCTGACTGATAACGTGCGTTTAGCCCATGCGCTGATCAAGCAACGCTACGCGGACCGCCTGTGGCCGGACGAGTGGCCCCGGATTCATCCCACTGCCATCGTGCACGACAGCGCGCGGATACCCGACAGCTGCGTCATTGGTCCCAGCGTGGTCATTGGTCGGGACGCGGAGATCGGAGAGCGCACCCGCCTGCTGGCGGGTGTTGTGATCGAGCACGGCGCGAAACTGGGAGCAGATTGCCTGGTGCATCCCATGGCGCTGGTTGGCCATGATTGCCAGTTGGGCAACGCGGTGGAAATCGGTCCAGGCAGCATCATCGGCTCGGAGGGCTACGGCTTCGCCCAGGACGAGCATCACAAGAGCCACCGGATTCCCCAAACGGGTATCGTCGTCATCGAGGACCGGGTGCGCATTGGCGCCCAGAACTGCATCGATCGCGCGGCCTATGGAGAAACCCGCATCGGCGCGGGCACCAAGACCGACAATCTTTGCCATATCGCCCACGGCGTGCAGATCGGCGAGGACTGCCTGCTGACTGCCATGCTCTGCGTGGCGGGCTCCACCAAGCTCGGCAACCGGGTCATGACCAGTGGAATGACCGGCATTCTGGGGCATCTGGAGATCTGCGACGACGTGAGTCTCGCTCACCGGGCGGGCGTCACCCAGAGCATTACGGAACCGGGCATCTACGCCGGCCGGCCGCTGCAGCCCCTGGACCGGCATATGAAGACCACCGCCCACCTGAAGAAGCTGAGCGACCTCGCCAGCCGGGTCCGGCGGCTTGAACGCGAACTTAAGGCGCTGCAGGCGAAGGAAGACTAGCTCCGGGGCGCCCGCCGTGGGTCATGTCAAACGCTCAGCCCGCCGGAAAACTCACCGCGAGCACGGGCGGCCTGCAGCCCAACCGGTCCAGCGCCGGCTTGCCGCCAGTGCTGAGCGCGGCTGGCCACCCGCTTTCGGTACACTGGGCCAATGAGTAACGCGACAGGAGCGCCCCTCGGGCAGACCGGCGCCTATCCCCGGAACTACGCACCGGATCTGCTGGTAGTCATTGCCCGCGCAGAGAATCGGGCGCGACTTGGCCTCGGCCCGGAACTCCCCTTCCACGGCGTGGACACCTGGAATGCCTACGAGCTGTCCTGGCTGGACGATCGGGGCAAACCCAACGCCGCGGTGGGCGAGTTTGTCGTGCCGGCCGGGTCACCACGGCTGATCGAATCCAAGTCTCTGAAGCTTTATCTGAACTCCCTCAACCAGGCCCGCTTTGCCGCCCTGGCTGAGGTCCGGCAAACCATCCAGACGGACCTGACGGCCGCCGCGGGCTCCGACGTTCTCGTCAGGCTCCGCCCAGTGGTCGATCTGGACGTCGCCGTTCCGGGCACCCTGCCCGGGATCTGCCTGGACGCACTGGCCGTAGCTATCAGTGACTACGACGTCAATCCCCGGCTGCTCCGGACGACGCGGAATGGCGGCGTGGGTTCTGAGGCACTGTATACCCACCTGTTCAAGAGCAACTGCCCGGTCACCGGCCAACCGGACTGGGCCAGCGTGCTGGTGCGTTACCGCGGCCCGGCCGTGGATCATGCGGGGCTTCTCAAATACCTGATTTCCTATCGCAATTGCACGGCTTTTCACGAAGACTGCGTGGAGCGCATCTTCTGTGACCTGCAGCGGCACTGCCAACCCGAGGCACTGACCGTTTACGCCCGCTACAACCGCCGCGGTGGGCTGGACATCAACCCCTTTCGCAGCAACTTCGAAGGGCCGCCGGAAAACCTGCGCCTCGCCCGGCAGTGATGCCGGCGGGATGGCTCGGATTGCTTTTACCTTGCTCCAGCAGCGCTGGGAGATGACATCATGAGACGCACCCTGACGGGCCTGGCCGCCCTGCTGCTGAGCGCAGCTTCGGCGCCAGCGGACGCTAGCGACGCCAACACGGAGCCGGTTCGAGTCAGCCTGGCCAACCCGGTGCTGATGGTGAAGGATCTGGATGCCTCCACCCGGTTCTACACCGAAGTGCTGGGCTATCAAGTGGTCGGCGGCGGCGAGATCACTGCCCAGGTCTCCCAGCGGACGGTGGGCGCGAACCGGAATCAGCGGACGCGATCAGTCTATCTGCGCAGCGCCAGGCTGCAGCAACGGGACCTGCCCCCCAGTGGCCTGGCACTGATCCATATCGCCGATGAGGATCTGGCCCAGATGGACCGCGGCTTAAATCCGGATGATGCCGTTCAGGGAGAGATCATGCTGTCGCTGGTGGTGGAGGGCCTGGGTGAGGTCCTACAGCGAATGAAGGACCGCGGCTACACGATCCTCAATGATCTGCAACCCAGTTCCTCTGGCAGATCCATGATCGCCTCGGCGCTGGACCCCAATGGCATCCGCCTGGAGATGTACGAGTACGTGGAATAGGCGCCCTACTCCCCCATGCCCGGCGGCGGCCAGGTCAGGGTGTCGTCTCTGGCGTGATAAATCTTGTTGAAACATTCCGGGTTATCCAGGCATTGCATGGTCATGGCCGCCAGATCCGCGCGGGTGATCGGGGTGAGCACCGACTGATCCTCGGTCAACTGCGCGTTGCCGCTGGCGGGCGTCTCGTCCGGCCAAACCCGACTGTTACGGATAATGGTGGTGGGAATACCACTGTTCAGAAAATTGCGCTCGGCCGTCGCGTGATCCTCCATGCGTTTCTTGAGGCCCGGCACCCGCTCCCAGGGCACATCCGGATGCAGGGCCATGTTCTCGCCGGCGCCCACGGCACCATGGTGGATGATCTGCTTCACCCCGTGGGCCTTGGCGTGCTTGGCCACATGCCCGCTGGTGATGTCGTAAAAGGGAGTTTCCGTCATCGGCGCCCGCACTGCGTTGATCACCACCCGATAGTTGCTGCCCTCGAACGCAGCAGCCACGTCAGGCTCATTGAGCATGTCACCGACGGCGTACGCCAAGTCCAGCCCTTCCAGACGACTGCGGTTCGACTCGGGTCGAACGAACACCGTCACTGGTTCATCGGCATCCAGCAATAACTTCACGATGCGGGCGCCGAGCTGGCCGGTTCCACCGAAGACCAGCACGCCACTGGGACTGGCCGCGGGCTCCACTGGGGCCGGGGCGTCGCCGCCAGCACCATCGCCGCCCCCGGGCTCTGAGCATCCCCAAACCCCCAGCGCGGCCAAGCCCACCAGTAAAACTCTGCGTCTCGCACCCATATCCGTATCCCCCCTTCATGCTGGCGCACGCTGTGATCCTAACGCGCCGCAGCCCGTGGTTCACCCCTGCTGGACAGCAGCGCGACCACGAGCGCATGCTCCCGGGCATAAACCGCAATACCAAGAGGCAATCCCATGCAGGCAAAAGACTCCGTGGCCCTGGTGACCGGCGCGAATCAGGGCATCGGCCGTGGCTTTGTGGAAGTGCTGCTGGCACGGGGTGCCCAGCGCATCTATGCCACGGCGCGCCGCCCCGAGACACTGGATCCCCTGGTAGCCCTGGACCCCGACCGGGTCATTCCGGCCGAGGTGGATATCAACAACCCGCAACAGCGCGAAGCCATCGGCCGGCAGGCCAGCGACGTGACCCTGCTCATCAACAATGCCGGCATCGCGGGCAGCCAGGAACGGCCGGAAGAACGGCGTTTCTTAAGCGCCAGAAGCCTGGATGATGCCCGGGAAGTCATGCAAACGGATTACTGGGCCCAGGCGGAGATGTGCCGGATCTTCGCGCCCCAGATGGTGCAGCGGGGCGCGGGGGCGATCATCAATATTCTGTCTATCGGCGCGCTGTTCTGTTTGCCCGAATACTCATCCTACTGCGCGGCCAAGGCCGCGGCCGCGCTCATGACCAAGGGCGTGCGCGCGGAGCTGTGGGGTACTGGCGTGTTCGTGGCGGGCGTATTCACCGGCGGCGTGGCCACGCGCATGTCGGCGCAAAACCCCAGGTCCCAGATGTCACCACCGGACCACGCGCACCAGGTGCTGGATGCTCTGGAGGCCGGCGTAGAGGACATTTTTGCCGGGGCCCGGGCGGACGAGCTTCGGGACGCTATTTTCGGCGATCCCAAGAAATTCGAACACGAGCACGCAGAACGATTTCAACGTGAGCTCAAGGCTCAAGCGCCCTCATGATTTAGGTAGGGGCGAGTCTCCTTGAGCGGTCGCAGGGAGCAATGGGCCTGCAACCAGTGCAGGTTGATCCCCATGCGCGGGGTTTGCGGCGTACTCCACGCATACGCCAGGTTGCGTTGCTCGCCGGCAACGCGCTCATCCAGATACATCACGAACGAATCATTGGTGAAATTCACCGCGCTGTTGTTCATGGCCCAGCGCACGTTGCGGATCCTGATGGCTACCTCCCGGTCGGCATGCTCTGCGCTGGGCATCTGCACCCAGGCGATACCGCCCTGATCCATGATCCGCAGGTCTGTGAAGCGAGTGATGTCCCCGCCTTCGTCGAACGTCATGGAGCAGGTGAAGAACTGGGCCCGGTTTTGCTGGTGCAGCACCACCGGCTCGTCGTTCACCTGGACATCGTCGGCCAGCCGGCGAATCACGTCACCCTTCCACAATGCCTGGTCGTTGAGCATCATTTGATAGTCAGCGTACACCTGGTGCCCGCCTTGTTCGTAGGCGCACGCCTTGGGTTTCATCTTGGCGTGGAATCCGCCCACGGCACGACGCCAGAACAAGTCGCATTCAGGCAGGTGGGTGAGTTGCTCCAGGGACAGATCATCCAGCAAGGACGGATCCTCGTGAGCCTTGAGGTACGGCGTGCGGTCAAAGCCGGCGAAGGCATGTAGCTTCATGCGAATCGCGTTCTCCGCCTCGTCGATATGAAACGTATAAATACGCGGCTGCCAGCGATCCTGCTCGTACCAGTAATCCAGAATAAAAAAGGCGTGGTCACCAAACCGCGTCCCCGGGATGCGGCGCACTTCCGAGCGCACCCGCTGGTGTCGCTCCGGTTCGGGCAACTTGAGCCGGTTATCGAAGTAAACCTGCTCCATGTTGTCGTACGTGCCCGGAAACAGCTCGGCGATAACCATCATCTGTCGCTGCAAGGGAGGCTGATCCTGGGCCAGGGCGGGATCCATGGCGCCGCCCGCCACGATTGAGAGTGACAGCAGCAGGCTGGTCAAGAGAGTCCGGCACGTCATCATATTCGTCCTTACGCTTGGCTGGAGACCCGCCTGGCCAGACTCAAAACGCCCAGCCACACCCACAGCGCAGCCGCTGTAGCTCGCAAAACCGCCCGGGCGGCGGTAGTCCGCGACCCCACGGGCTGCGCGTCAACTGCGCCCAGTTTGGCGCCCTGGACTGCCGGACCGCACGCTGCCCTTAAGTCGGCAGGTAGGCCCGGGTTAAATCTTCAGACACGGCCCACAGCCGCGCTGCCATGGTTTCATCCAGCATGTGGTCGCTGGGCGTCGTCGTATTGCAGTCGGAGAAATAGTAACCGCTGACCCCCTCCAGCTGCGGGCTTGTAGCCACATAGCAGGAAGTGGCCGCGCCCTGGGCCACATTGCGATCGTCCCAGTCGCCCGCCTGCACCTCCGCGGACATGTGGCGCGCCAGATTGGTTTTGATGGCCCCTGGATGCAGCGCGTTGGCGGTGACCGGCGTGCCCGCCAGGCGCCGCGCCAACTCAAGCGCGAACAGGCCATTGGCCAGTTTCGAATGGCCGTAGGCCTGGAAGGGATGATAGCCCGCATCGCCTGACAGATTGTCGAACTGGATTCCCCCCTTGGGGGCCTGGGCATGCACCTGGCTGCTGACGACCACCACGCGACCCGCCGGCGCAGCCTTGAGCTCATCCAAAAGATTAAGGGTCAGGATGAAGTGCCCCAGGTGATTCACTGCGAACTGCTTTTCGATACCGTGGACCTGCTCCAGCTGCGGCAATGCCATGACAGCTGCGTTGCAGATCAGCGCGTCCACGGCTGCAACCCGTTGCCCAATCTCTCCGGCGCAGGCCACGACGGAATCCCAGTCGCTGAGTTCCAACACGGCCGGCGTCGCGCGACCTTCGACCCGGCCGCAGGCGTTTTCCGCCTTGGCCGCAGTCCGGCCAGTACCGATGACATGAGCACCCCGCAATGCCAGCACTCGCATGGTTTCAAAGCCGATGCCGGAATTGCAGCCGGTCACGACGATGGTTTTACCGCTGAGGTCCAGGCCCGCAGTCACCTCCTCAGCGGTGGAACGGGCGTTGAAACTACTCATGGGCACCCCGGGTGCACCCCGGGCCGAGCGCGCCGCGCCCAGGGCGGCCGTCAGCAACGCCGCGGCGCTGCCGAGAACCTGGCGACGATTCAGGACCCGCACCCCTGTTAAAAGAAGTTCTTGCGTTTCTCGTACTCCACCAACTCGTAGTACGTCTGCATATACCCGGTGCAGTACGCCTTGAGCATGATGTAGTCGCCGTCGGCCGACACCCAGGTGTGATAGGGGGGATGGATATCCGTCCCCATATAATCGTCATTCTCGTTGGTGCCATAACGGAAGTGCAGCGCCTTAAACGTGCCGGCCTCCACGGTCACCTCCTCCTCACCAAGGAAGGACATATCCATACCATGGCGCTGCATCAGAATGGGGCCATCGGCGCCGCGATGATGGAACGAGCACATCAGACTCATGGGCATGTGCTGCACCCCGGGTCCCTTGGACAGATCGTAGGCATGCACGTGCATGGCATCGGCCTGAATGGGATGGGTGCCGAAGAAGGCCGGATGGCCATCGTACTCAAACCGCTGGGAAATCCGTCCCTCCTGAACGGTAAAGCCTTCGCACTCCGCCAGACCTTCCGTAAAGCGGTACCAGGATGAGCCAACGAAGGCGTCGTCAACGGTGATCTGCACGAACCCGTAGGACGGGTTCCAGTCCTTGTCCAGCGTGGTGACGGAATCCCGCAGCACTCGCGGCGGATTCTCGTCGATACTGCAGTGGGCGCGCAGCGTGCGGCTGCCGTCCACGTGCTTGGTCAGTATGTAGGTTTCGCCGCCCCGCTCCTTATCCAGCATGTCCGGTTTCTTGGACGTGTAGCGAATACGACCGCGAATAGTCTCGTGTTCCATAGGGATGCCTTTTTGTTGTTCAGAGGTCGGGCGCCATAATAACCCACTCTGAGACCAGCCGAGTTTGACAGCACCGCGTCCCAGCGGTGAAATCGTCCCATGACCAAAACTGATACCCTGACCAAGCCCCACGACCTGGGCGGACTGCCCGCCGGACCCGTGGACCGTGACGAACACGAGCTGGCCTACTGGGAGCGTCGGATCGAGGCCATGATCTCGCTGTGTTTCGCGAAGGGCGTCCTGAAGGACGTGGCCCAGCTGCGTGACGGCATCGAGAATCTGGCGCCGGAGGCCTACGAGGAACTCAGCTACTACGAGCGCTGGGCGGCCTCCATGGCGCTGCTGCTGCAGGACGCCGGGGTGGTCACCGAGGCGGAACTGCAATCGGCCATCGCCCGGTTACGCCAGGCTCAGGGCGCGGATTAGATGGCCCGCTTCGGCATCGGCGATCAGGTGCTGATCCAGGATCGCTACACGCCCGCGCATCACCGCGTACCGCGCTACGTCAAGGGCCAGCGGGGGGAGATTGAGCGGGTCTGCGCCGCCTTCGGGCAGCCTGAATCCCTGGCCGCCGGTGGTGATGGCGAGCCGTTCCAGACGCTCTACCGGGTGCGGCTGAAACAGACCGACTTATGGTCCGATTATGCGGGCAACCCGGCCGACAGCTTGGAAATCGAGGTCTTCGAACACTGGCTGGAAAGCGCCGACTGATACGGGAGCAGCTGTCATGAGTCACGACCATCCCCACGCGCCGCCGCGTCCGGACGATCCGGAGCCCCGCACTTATCACGAGCTGCTGGGCGTGGCGCTGAGCAACCTACTGATCGAGAAAGGTATCTACAGCGCGGCGGAGGAGCGGCAGCGAATCGAAGCTCTGGAGGCCGTAACCTCGGCGCGGGGCGCCCGGGTCGTGGCCCGGGCCTGGGTCGACCCGAAATTCAAAGCGCGGCTGCTGACCAACGCCCGGGAGGCCGTCGGAGAGCTGGGCATCGAACACGTGGACAGCGAATTGACCGCCGTGGCCAACACGCCCCAGCTGCACAATGTCGTGGTCTGCACGCTGTGTTCCTGCTATCCCCGCACCCTGCTGGGCCGACCGCCGGCATGGTACAAGAGCAAACCCTATCGGGCCCGGGTCGTGCGCGAGCCGCGGGAGGTGCTGGCGGAGTTTGGCACCCACATTGCCCCGGAGCGGGAGATCCGGGTTCACGATTCCACCGCGGAACTGCGCTATATCGTGATCCCTGAGCGCCCCGCGGGCACCGCCGATTGGAGCGAAGACCAACTGGCCGCCATCGTAGACCGGGATGCAATGGTGGGTGTGGCCGAAGTCACGGTTCCCGAGGCCCGGCCCGAGACTTAGCTGGGGTGTTCTAGATCGGCTTCCGGCGCAGGTGGCTCATCACCCAACTGCTCCGCCTCGGAGTCGGGTTCTGACGCGGGTGCGGGCGCGGGTGCGGGTCCCGGTTCAGATTCAGGCGCCCCAGCAGAAGAAGAACACGCCCACCCCCAGGACTGAAGTTGGGCCCGGAACTCCTTCGCTTTGAACTCGCAGTAACCAGACTGGTTGGCGGCGCTCCACAGCACCTGGTCCTCGGCGCCCTCGGCGGGTTTGCTGTACACCACCTGACAGGGTACCGCCTCGCCAGGCACCTCGTAGACGACCAGAACCCGGCGCAGCAGTTCACCCTGGCGGCATTCATAGCTGCCTTCCTGTGCCCAGCCAGCAGACGCTGCCAGCACAAAAGTCAGCATTCCCATCGGCTTAATGACACTGCGCATCAACGACATCAGCAGACAACTCCACCAGCACGCCACGGTGTCTGAGTATGCGCCGAAAAACCCCGGCTGTCGCGCCGCGGCGGCTGGCAGAGGCCGTGCCGTGATGGGATTGGAAACAGCCCGGTCCGAGGTCACCCTTGGCCAACTCCACCCTCAACGTGCACGGCCGCCCGCTGCCGCGCCGGCCACGGCCGGCAAGCGGCGCGAGAAGAAAACCTCAAGCCGCCGCGCGGCAAGCAGAACTGGAGAAGCGCGAGCCCGGAAGGTGGGCAGCGAGTTGGCGCCCCGCCAAGAGCCCTGACATAGCAGGCTTCAAGAGCGCGGACGGCGCCGCTTGGCGCGTTGTTTCTGGGGCGCCGGGTCATCTGAGAAGGTGCCACCCCAACGCTCGCGATGGGCCTCGGCCGCCCGAGCCTGAATACGGGAGTGCCGGTTCGACAACAGCAGCGAAGATGGCGCGCAAACCCGTGCTTTGATGAGGCCAAGATCCTTCGCGGCATCAAACAGGCTGGGGTACCAGCGTTCCCAACTGGGCAGCAGCTGTTCGACCTGTTCCCTGAGGCTCATGTGCGTTAACTCATCCCGCGAACGCTATGTGAGGGAATCTACGCCAGCCAAACCCAAACTACAATGACGCAGGTTGCGGTTTCCAGGACCGCTGGAACGGGACAGCAAAAACCATTAATCAGCACGTTAAGCGCACCTCCTCATGCGCAATATCGCTTGTTGCCCTTACCTGCCGACCGACGGGGCTTGCGCCGGGCATTGCAATGTGTATTTATTTCCGGCAGACACAGCAGACAGTTGGAGAGGGCCTATGGAGGAGGACGTTATCGCAGAATTACAGGTGGCCTTGGCCAGTGAGGAACGGGTCAAAGCCGACTGGGACGATCTATCTCCTCATTTTTCCAACGGCGTGCTGACCCTGGAAGGCGAGGTTCGCAATATCAAGGCCAAGAAGCTGGCCCGCGAGCATGCGCAATCCCTGACCAACGTCTCGCTGGTGGTGGACAAGCTCAATATTCGACCCGCCGAACGCATGCCTGATGACGCTATCTCCGTACACCTGGAGCACACGCTGCTGAATGAACCGGTGTTTACCGAATGCAGTATCCACCGGCGCGTCAACGGCCAAGACGAAATGCTGCGGCAAGCCACAGAGGAAGTGGGGCACGGTCATATGCTGTTTTCTGTTGCGGACGGCGTGGTCCATCTACAAGGTGACGTGCCAAGCCTGTCCCATAAGCGACTCGCGGGTAGCCTCGCCTGGTGGGTGCCCGGTAGCCGCAACGTCCTGAATGAACTGGAGGTCAAACCGGCCGAAGACGATGGCGCGGGCGAAGTTGTGGACGCCGTGCGCATCGTGCTGGAGAAAGACCCGCTGGTGGATGCCACTCATGTGCAGATTGGTTGTCATGGCCTGACCGTGACTCTCGATGGCCTGGTGGAATCGGAAACCGAGCGGCACGCGGCAGAGTTTGACGTGTGGTCCGTGTTTGGCGTCGACGACGTCGTCAACCAGATTCAAGTTCTACCCAACGACTGACCCCGTGCGCGCCGCTGCGGGCTAGTGCCGGTGTTTCGCGCGAGAATGCCGGTAGTTGATGACATGGGCGGTAGCCAGGACCAGCCCGCCCAATGACGTCACCCAGCGCTCGCCCTGATGGCCGAACAGCTCGTGACCCGCCACGGCGGTCATGCCCAGTATCATCAGGCCCAACCCGCCCACGATGATCAGGCTTCGGTCGTGGTGGTGCCGGTACCCCAGCGCAAAGGCAATCGCGCTGGTTGGCAGCACCCCCGCATAGAGCACGGCGTGGAACAACGCGTCGTCCACCAAGGCCGAGCCGAAGATGGGGAACAGGGTCAGCGCCAACGGCAGCACCAGGCAGTGGACCAGACACAGGCCTGACAGCGAGACGGCGATGGCATCCAGAGTTCGTTGTCGGTTCACGGCTATCGGCTTCCGGTTGCTGACGAATGGTTCGTCCCGCCGGGTGCTTTGGAGTCAGCGCGCATCACAGCACTGCCTCGATGAGCCGCGGTCCGGGCTCAGCCATGGCATTGGCGAGTTGGCGTTGAAAGTCCTCCGCTGTGTCGCTGCGGACCGCCGGCACGCCGAATCCGCCGGCGATGGCCACCCAATCCAGCGTGGGGCGGTCGATATCGATGAGATCCATCGCCCGGGGGCCTGGGCTTTGGTCCATCAGACGTTGATACTCCACACCCAGGATCCGGTACTGACGGTTGGCGTAGATGACCGTGGTCACATCCAAATTTTCCCGGGCCTGGGTCCACAGCGCCTGCACGGTATAGGCACCACCCCCATCCGCCTGCAGCGCTAACACCTTGCGATCTGGACAGGCGATGGCAGCCCCCGTAGCCACCGGCAGTCCCTGACCGATGGAGCCACCAGTGAGAAACAGCCAGTCATGGGGTGCCGCAGCGGCTGTCAGAGGAAAGCCGGCCAACCCACCGGTGTTCGCTTCATCCGAAACAATGGCGCCCTCGGGCAATACCAGACTCACCGCAGCCGCCAGCGTCTCCGGCGTCAGGGCACCCCGCGGCGCGCCCGGTGGGTCAGGCGTCCCAGCGGCCACGCGAGTCGGGTCCGCGGCAACGGTATCAGCGAGCCACGCAAGCGCGATGCTCAGGTCATGGGCCGCGGAGGCGAGTTCCCAAACCTGGCAGGCAGATGGCACCAGATCGCTGGCCCGATCCGGGTAGGCAAAGAAACTGACCGGCCGCCGAGCGCCGACGAGGATGAGATGCTCCAGGTCGGCCAGCTCACCGGCCACCGCTTCGGGGAAATAGGGCAGCCGGGCCAACGGCACACGGCCGGCACCCCTTTGCAGGCGGCGCGCAAAGGTCTCACAGTACAACCGCGCACCGGTCTGCTGGGCGATGGCGCCGGCCACCTGCAGGTTGTCAGCCAACAGCGCATCCCCCGCCAGCAGCAGCCCCGCCCGGCCTGACTGGAGCGCTGTAGCCGCAGCATCCACGGCTTCCCGGGAGGGCTGCTCAGCAACCGGCAGGACTGGCGCGTTGACGGGCGCGGCGGCAGACCAGGTCGCTTCGGCGGGAATGATCAGGGTGGCCAACTGGCCCGGCGGCGCACAGGCGGCGGCAACAGCGTCTGCAGTATCGACGGGTAGCTCGGCGGCTGACGCGCTGCTGCGGACCCAGCCGCTGACATTGCAGGCCAAAAGCTCAATCTCCGAGTTTAGCGGGGCGTCGAACTGACGATGATAGGTGGCGTGATCCCCCACCAGGTTGATCATAGGCACCTGGGCACGCCGAGCGTTGTGGAAGTTTGCCAGACCGTTGGCGAAACCGGGTCCCAGGTGCAGCAGGGTGGCAGCCGGCCGGCCCACCATTCGCGCATAGCCATCGGCTGCGCCGGCAGCTACCCCCTCGAACAGCGTCAGCACCGGGCGCATGCCTGCCAACCTGTCGAAGGCGGCCACAAATCCCATTTCCGTCGTGCCGGGATTAGTAAAGCATACCGACACGCCTGCATTGACCAAGGTGCTTAGGCAGGCTTCGGCACCATTCATATGGGTCCCCGAAAAAAATCGACGGCCTCCAGTATACGGTGTTGGAACTCAGGCAGGTTTACAGGCCGGGGGGCCGACGAGCTAGCGAGCCCGGTGCTGCGCCCCGCTTGCGCGACCCGATACAGCGTCCGCCGGCAGCACCCCACCGGGTCGGCGTCGCCGACCATCGGCCAGCCCCTCGCAGCGCCGAGGGACGTGGATCCACGCTAACCGGTGAAGCTGCTCGCAGCTGTCGATGACCAGATTGGTCTCCTCGAACCCGCTCGGGAGCAAGGAATGCCCGGCTCCCGGAAAAGGGTCTCCAGGGACCTGCGATAAACGGGCGCCACCCGCCCCGGCAACTGCTGGCGCTGGGTCTGGTACCGGCGACCCTGCAGCAGGCCATGCGCCGCCCTGTTGCTCGATCCGCCCTGAGAAATCGTCTAATCGGGACCAGGTGTCGGAGCCAGGCAGCAATCCAAATGGGCGATTCAGCAAAAATTTCCTCGGTTGATTTAATTCCGCGGGGACCGCCTATTCTTTCTTTCTATTTCTAACCTCTTGTTAAATCGGCTAATTAATTGCGTATATGCTCAAGGTTAGGGGATTTTTTTCAGCAAACGTCAGATCCACCGGCCGGCCGGCATCACCAGGCGGTTACACCGCCGCCGGTTGCTCTCTCACCACGACGGCCGGTGATGTAATGTAGCGGCTGTCTATGACTCATCGGGGCGGGATCCCAGCACTTATGACCCAGCAGACACTCGACCGCAGAGACTTTCTCAAGCGCGCCGGCGCCGCAGCATCGGTTGCACTGGCTTCACCCCGGGCGCTGCGCGCCCAGAACCGTGCCGACGTGGTCGTGGTGGGCGCCGGGCTGTCCGGGCTGAACGCCGCCCTGATGCTGGAAGCGGAGGGTCTTAATGTTCAGGTGGTGGAAGGCCGCGACCGGGTTGGCGGCCGGATTCTGACCATGCGCAACGTCCCCGGCAATCCGGAAGCCGGTGGCACCAGCATGTTCCCCGCCTATGCGCGCATGATTGACGCAGCCGAACGCTACGGCGTGGAGCTGCTGGATATCTCCGAACGAGTCCGCTACTTTGGCCAAAGGGAGCTGGTCCTGGACGGCGAGGTGATTTCCAAGCAAGCCTGGCCGAGCCATCCGCGCAATCCGTTTCCTGAACCGCTCAGGCAGATCATGCCCTGGCAGTATTTTGCGGCCATGACCCGGGGCAAAAACCCCCTGGAGAGCAGCGACGCCTGGGTGGACCCCGGGCACGCCGCCGCGGACATTTCCGTACACGAATGGTTGAGCCAGCAGGGTGCCAGTAATGCGGCGATCGAGCTGGGATTCAACACCAACATCTCCCACGGCCTGACCTCCTACGACGTCTCCATGCTCATGATGTGGTTCGTCGCCGCCTTTGCCCAGCTGCAAATCCAGCTCGCTCCGGAAGGGGTGTTCGGCTATGTGGCCCGGGGTGGCAATCAAAGTATTCCCGAGGCCATGGCCAGCGCGCTGCGGAGCGACATTCATTTCGACCGAAACGTCGTGGGCATCCGCAGCGGCAGCGACGGCGCCGAAGTCCATTGCGCCGACGGCACGGTGTATCGCGGCGACTTTGTCGTGTGCTCCCTGCCCTTCTCAGTGCTGCGGCAGCTCAACATGGATCCGGTATTCGAGGGTACACAGGCGCTGGCCGTCAACACCCTGCAGTCCCAGCTCATCAACCACGTGCATATGGTGGCGAAGCGACCTTTCTGGGAGGAGGACGGCCTGGCGCCGGCCATGTTCACCAACGGCCCGGCGGGCATGATTCTCGCCGAGCGCAATGGCGAAGACGCCGCAGACATCACCAGCCTCACCGCCTGGGTGCGCGGTATCGATGCCGCCCGCCTGGATCAGTTGCCCGCCAGCGAGGCCGCCCAGGTTGTGGTCAGGACCATCGAGGCGATGCGCCCGGCGGCAAAAGGCCAGCTGGAGGTCCTGGGCTACAAGTCCTGGTACCTGGATCCCTTCTCCGCCGGCGACTGGGCGTACTGGCAGCCGGGACAGATCACGGAATTTGCCAATGGGATGACGCAGCCCCACGGTCGGGTACACTTCTGCGGTGAACACACCGCGGTCACCAATCGCGGCATGGAGGGCGCTATGGAATCCGGCGAACGAGTGGCTCTGGAGATTTTCGCCCGCGCTTAGCTCGCCGGCCAACCGTCCTGGCAGAAGTGATTGACTCGGCTGACTATCGACCGCGCCGTTCGGTGCTGTACGTCCCCGCTATCAACGAGCGGGCCATGGCCAAGGCGCGCACGCTGCCCGTCGATGGTCTGATCATCGATCTGGAAGACTCGGTTGCCCCGGCTCAGAAAACCGCAGCCCGAGCCAATCTCTTTCGCAGCCTGCACGGCGGTGACTTCACCTCCGCCGAGGTGGTGGTGCGCATCAATGCGCTGGACAGCCCATGGGGCAAGGACGATTTGGCCGCGGTGATCGACCTGCCGCTGCAGGGCGTGCTGCTGCCGAAGATTCAATCGCGGCGGCAGGTGCTGACCACCATCGACGTGCTCGGACTGCTTGGCGCCGACCCGGACCTGCCCCTGTGGCTCATGGCAGAGACGCCGCGCGGCATTGTTGAGTTGGCCGACATCGCTTCTGCCAGCCGCCACGTGAAAGTGATTGTGATGGGCACCGCCGACCTCAGCAAGGCTGCCCGCGTTCCCGAGAGCGGCGATCGTCTGGGCATGCTGTACGCGCTGTCCCACTGCGTCATGGTGGCCCGGGCGCTGGGCCTGGATGTACTGGACGGCGTGTTCGGCAATCTGGAAGATGATGCGGGTTTTCGCGCCGCCTGCGAGCAGGGGCGCTCGCTGGGGTTTGATGGCAAGACGCTGATCCATCCGCGGCAAATCGACTCCGCCAACGAAGCCTTCGGCGTCACTGCGGGCCAGTTGACCCACGCCCGCCGGGTCCTGGCGGCCTGGGAGGACGCCAGCAGCCAGGGACTCGGCGTGGCGGTGCTTGACGGCCAGCTGGTCGAGCACCTGCACGTGGATGAAGCAGAACGAACTGTCGCCATGGCGGATGCCATCCGGCGGCGCAACGGGAGATAGACCGGTGTCTAAGGATGCACACTCAAAATGGCGCGCCCTGGCCGAGCGGGAACTCAAGGGCCGCTCGCTGGACGAACTGACCTGGCAGACGCCGGAGGGCATTGCCGTGGCGCCGCTGTATACCGCCGCGGATGTTGCGGGTATTGAGCACCTGGAGAACCTTCCGGGGCTGGCCCCGTTCGTTCGCGGTCCCCGGGCCACCATGTACTCGGGCCGACCCTGGACCGTGCGCCAATACGCCGGCTTCTCGACCGCCGAGGAATCCAACGCGTTCTATCGCCGCAACCTGGCCGCGGGACAGACCGGCTTGTCGGTAGCCTTCGACCTGGCCACCCACCGCGGCTATGACTCGGACCATCCCCGGGTGGTGGGCGACGTAGGCAAGGCCGGCGTCGCGATCGATTCCGTGGCCGACATGAAAATCCTGTTCAACGATATCCCACTGGACCGCATGTCCGTTTCCATGACCATGAACGGCGCGGTGCTGCCGGTGATGGCCATGTACATTGTCGCTGCCGAGGAACAAGGCGTGGCCCCGGCGGATCTAGCCGGCACGCTGCAGAATGACATCCTGAAAGAATTCATGGTGCGCAACACCTATATCTACCCACCCCAACCTTCCATGCGCATTGTGGCCGACATCATCGGCTTTACGTCCGAGCACATGCCGCGGTTCAACTCCATTTCCATATCCGGCTATCACATGCAAGAGGCCGGCGCCACGGCGGTGCAGGAACTGGCGTTCACTCTGGTGGATGGCATCGAGTACGTGCGCGCGGCCCGGGCCCGCGGGTTGGATGTAGATCGTTTTGCGCCGCGGCTGTCCTTCTTCTTCGGTATCGGCATGAATTTCTTCATGGAGATCGCCAAACTGCGCGCCGCGCGGCTATTGTGGGCAACGCTGATGCAGGAGTTGTTCGACCCCCAGGACCCCCGGTCTTTGATGCTGCGCACCCACTGTCAGACCTCGGGGGTCAGCCTGACCAGTCAGGACCCCTACAACAACATCATGCGCACCACCGTTGAGGCGCTCGCTGCGGTACTCGGCGGCACCCAGTCGCTGCACACCAATTCTTTCGACGAAGCGCTGGCCCTGCCCAGCGAGTTCTCAGCTCACATCGCCCGCAATACCCAACTGGTGTTGAGGGAAGAAACGGGAGTCACCCGGGTTGTTGATCCGCTGGCTGGCTCCTATTACGTGGAGCGGTTGACCACGGAATTAGTGCAGGCCGCCCGTGCGCTTATCCAGGAGGTAGAGGAACTGGGCGGGATGACCCGGGCGGTGGAATCGGGAATGCCCAAGCTGCGCATCGAGCAGGCGGCGGCGCTGCGCCAGGCGCGCATCGACCGCGGCGAAGAAGTCATCGTGGGCGTCAACAAATACCAGCGGGAGGACGAGCCGGAAGTCGAAATTCTCGACATCGACAACACCGCGGTGCGCGAGTCCCAGATCGCGCGGCTGGCGCAGGTTCGGGCGGAGCGGGATGCCCAGCAGCACCGGGCCGCGCTGCAGACGCTGCGACAAGCCGCCGAGTCCGAGTCAGCCAACCTGCTGGCGTGCTGCGTGGATGCAGCTCGCGCCCGGGCCACCGTGGGCGAGATCTCGGACACCCTGGAAGAGGCCTACGGTCGGCACCAAGCCGTCATACAATCCATCAGCGGCGTCTACGGCGGCGCCTTCGCAGGAGATGGAAATTTCGTGGGCATTCAACGGCAGGTTGAAGCGTTTGCGGCCTCCACCGGCCGGCGCCCCCGCATGCTGGTGGTCAAGCTGGGGCAGGACGGTCACGATCGGGGCGCTAAAGTGATCGCGACCGCCTTCGCCGATCTGGGCTTCGACGTGGACATCGGCCCGCTGTTTCAAACGCCCGAGGAAGCCGCCCAGGCCGCGATCGAGAACGACGTGCACGTTATCGGCGTGTCATCCCAGGCCGCCGGGCACAAGACTCTGGTGCCCCAGCTGCTCACGGCGCTCAAGACCCTGGGCGCCGACGACATTCTGGTGATCTGCGGCGGCGTTATTCCGCCCCAGGACTATGATGAGCTGCGGCAGCAGGGTGTCGCGGCCATCTTCGGGCCCGGCACCCGGATTCCGGAGGCCGCCAGCGAGGTTCTCGAACTGATTCGGGAGCGGCACAAAGCTGCCTGATCCCGTTTACGTGCTCCGCGATGGCCGAACGTTGCTTCGACCATCGTGATCTGATGGTATTGGCCGGGTTAAGGGGAGTCCCCATGCAGGACATTATTCGGCAGTTGGAACAAAAACGCGCCGCTGCCATGCAGGGCGGCGGCGAACGGCGCATCGCGGCGCAGCACGCCAAGGGCAAGCTGACGGCGCGGGAGCGCCTGCAGCTGTTGCTGGATGAAGGCACTTTCGAGGAGTGGGACACCTTCGTCGAACACCGCTGCACGGACTTCGACATGGCAGATCAGAAGATCCCCGGCGATGGCGTGGTGACCGGCTACGGCACCGTGAACGGGCGCCTGGTTTTCGTCTTCAGCCAGGACTTCACCGTGTTCGGCGGCTCCCTGTCCGAGGCTCATGCAGAAAAGATCTGCAAAGTGATGGACATGGCCATGCGCGTGGGCGCGCCCGTGATCGGTCTGAACGATTCTGGCGGCGCGCGCATCCAGGAAGGGGTGGCCTCATTGGGCGGCTACGCCGAGGTGTTTCAGCGCAACGTGCTGGCATCCGGCGTGGTGCCGCAGATTTCGCTGGTCATGGGTCCCTGCGCCGGTGGCGCCGTCTACTCGCCGGCCATTACTGACTTTATCTTCATGGTGAAGGACACCTCCTATATGTTCGTTACCGGACCGGATGTGGTGAAGACGGTCACCCACGAAACGGTCACGGCGGAAGAGCTGGGCGGGGCGAGCACCCACACCAGCAAGTCCGGCGTAGCTGATCTCGCCTTTGAGAACGATGTGGAGGCGCTACTGATGCTGCGCCGTTTCATCAACTACCTGCCCGCCAACAATCGGGAGAGCCCGCCCAGCTGGCCCACCGAAGACCCCGCTTCCCGCCAGGATCCATCCCTGGATTCCCTGGTGCCCGAAGATCCCAGCAAACCCTACGACATTCGTGAGCTGATCGAGAAGGTGGCCGATGAGGGTGATTTTTTCGAGATCCAACCGGACTTTGCCCGCAACATCGTGGTGGGCTTCGTGCGCATGGAGGGCAGCACGGTCGGCGTGGTGGCCAATCAGCCCATGGTTCTGGCGGGCTGCCTGGATATCGATTCGTCTGTGAAGGGCGCTCGTTTCGTGCGCTTCTGCGACGCGTTCAATATCCCTATCGTGACCTTCGTAGATGTACCCGGCTTCATGCCCGGCACCGCCCAGGAATACGGCGGCATCATTCGCCACGGCGCCAAACTGCTGTACGCCTATGCCGAGGCCACGGTGCCCAAGGTTACTCTGATTACCCGCAAGGCCTACGGCGGCGCTTACGACGTAATGGCGTCCAAGCATCTGCGCGGCGACGTAAACCTGGCCTGGCCAAGCGCTGAGATTGCGGTGATGGGGTCCAAGGGCGCGGTGGAAATCATTTTCCGCAAGGACCTGGGAGATGCGCGGAAGATCGCGGCACGGACTGAGGAGTATCGGCAGAAGTTCGCCAATCCCTTCATCGCCGGCAGCCGCGGCTATATCGACGAGGTAGTGCTACCGCGGGAGACTCGACAACGTCTATGCCGCTCGCTGGCGATGTTGAAGGAAAAGAAACTCGATAACCCGTGGCGCAAGCACGGCAACATTCCACTGTAGGCCGTACCCTCCCGTGTTCAGCAAAATTCTAATTGCAAACCGCGGCGAGATCGCCTGCCGCGTCATCAAGACGGCCCGCCGCATGGGCATCGCAACAGTGGCAGTCTATTCCGACGCGGATCGGAACGCGCTCCATGTGGAGATGGCAGATGAGGCCGTGCGACTCGGACCGGCGCCGTCCAGCGAGAGCTATCTCGTCATCGACGCCATCATCAACGCGTGCAAGCAGACGGGGGCGGAAGCTGTGCATCCCGGCTACGGGTTCGTCTCTGAGAATGCCCAGTTTGCCCAACGCCTCAGTGACGAGGGCCTCACCTTCGTCGGCCCCGGCACCCATGCCATCACCAGCATGGGTGACAAGATCACCTCCAAGAACATCGCCGAGGAAGCCGGGGTCAACGTCATCCCCGGCTATACCGACGTGATCAAAGACGCCGAGCACGCGGTGGCCATTGCCCGGGAGATCGGCTACCCGGTCATGCTCAAGGCCAGCGCCGGCGGCGGTGGCAAAGGCATGCGGGTGGTGCGGGGGGATGATGAGTGCCGCGATGGCTTCGATCGAGCCAGCAGCGAGGCCCAGTCCAGCTTCGGCGACGCCCGCGTGTTCGCGGAGAAATTCATCGAAGAACCGCGCCACATTGAAATTCAGGTGCTCGCCGACCAGCACGGCAACACGGTCTATCTCGGCGAGCGGGAATGCTCTATCCAGAGGCGCCACCAGAAGGTCATCGAGGAGGCGCCCTCGCCTTTCCTGGACTCAGAAACCCGCGCCGCCATGGGCGAGCAGGCCGTGGCCCTGGCTCGGGCGGTGGACTATCAGTCCGCCGGCACGGTCGAATTCATCGTCGATGCGGACAAGAACTTTTATTTCCTGGAGATGAATACCCGGCTCCAGGTTGAGCACCCGGTGACGGAAATCGTCACGGGACTGGATCTAGTGGAACTCATGATTCGCGTGGCCGCCGGGGAAGCGCTGCCTATCGGGCAGCAGGATATTGTGCTTAGGGGTTGGGCCGTCGAGGCACGCGTCTATGCAGAAGACCCCTTTCGCAATTTCATGCCCTCTATCGGTCGTCTGATCCGTTATCAGGAGCCACCGGTCAGTGACCACATCCGCGTGGACAGCGGGGTCACCGAAGGTGGCGAGGTGTCCATGTACTACGATCCCATGATCGCCAAGCTCATCGCTGCGGGCGACGACCGGGATCAAGCCATCGCGCGGTTGGCGGATGCTCTGGATCAGTATTACATCCGCGGCGTGTCCCACAACATCAGCTTCTTAAACGCCGTGGCGGCTCATCCGCGCTTCAAGGCCGGCGCGCTGTCGACCCACTTTATCGACGAGGAGTATGGCGACGGCTTCAGCGCCGATGATCTGCCGGAAGGCACGCCGGAGCGGTTTGTGGTCGCCGCCAGCGTGATCCATCGCTGTCATCTGGATCGGGCCGCCCGGCTGACAGGTCAACTCCCCAAGCGGGAGCGGCGTATCGAGCCGGACTGGGTGGTCATGATGAACGGTCAGCCGAATGAGGTGACCGTGGTGCCCGTGGAGCGCGGCTACGAGGTGGTGTATCGCGACACCGTATACCGGGTCATCAGCGACTGGCGCGTCGGCGCGCCCCTGTTTAATGCCGAGATCAACGGCCACCTGGCGTCGTTTCAGGTGGATCACCGGGATGCTCACTATCGGCTTTTTCATCGTGGCGTGGAGGTAGACACCCTGGTGCTGCGGCCGCGGGGTGCGGCGCTGGTTGCCTTGATGCCGGAAAAGGCGCCGCCGGACCTGTCCAAGTACCTGTTGTCGCCCATGCCTGGTCTGCTGGTGAGCGTCAACTGCGCCGCAGGCGATCACGTCAAGGCAGGTGAGGAGTTAGCCGTGGTTGAAGCCATGAAAATGGAAAACAGCCTGCGCGCCCCCCAGGACGTCACCATCGCGAAGGTGCTCGCTGATACCGGCGAAAGCCTGCAGGTGGACCAGCCCATTCTCGAATTCGAGTAGCCATGGCCGGCAGTGGCGCAGCACTGGCCAGGAAGGTTCGAGACGGCGACCGGCGGGCGCTCGCCCGGGCCATCACCCTGGTGGAATCCCAGCGCCAGCAGGACCGCAGCGACAGCATCGCCCTGTTGCAGGCACTGACGCCCTATGCGGGACGGGCTACCCGCATCGGTATCTCCGGGGTGCCGGGAGTAGGCAAATCCACATTCATCGAGATACTGGGTAAGACCATCATCGAGCAAGGTCGGCGCGTGGCGGTGCTGGCCGTGGATCCGTCCTCGGCTGTCAGCGGCGGCTCCATTCTCGGCGACAAGACCCGCATGGAAGAACTGTCGCGCCATCCTGATGCCTATATCCGGCCGTCGCCCACGGGCGGCACCCTGGGCGGGGTGACCCGGCGCACCCGGGAGTCCATGATTATCTGCGAGGCGGCGGGTTTTGATGTGGTGCTGGTGGAAACCGTGGGCGTGGGCCAGTCGGAAACGGCCGTTGCGGACATGACCGACATGCTGGTGCTATTGCTGCTGCCCGGCGGTGGCGACGAACTACAGGGCATCAAGCGCGGCATCGTGGAGCTGGCAGACCTGATCCTGGTAAATAAGGCCGACGGCGAGATGAAAGATGCGGCGCAGCGGGCAGCAGCAGATTATCGCAATGCCCTGCGCCTGCTGCGGGCCCGGGATCCTGACTGGGAGGTACCGGTGGATACGTGCTCGGCTCTGACCGGCGCTGGCATCGCTGCAGCGTGGCAGCAAATGGATGACTATCGCCAACGCCAGCTGAGTTCCGGATCGCTGGCAGAACGGCGCCGCAGCCAGAGCCTGGCCTGGCTCAAGAGTGAAACGGCGGAGCGCTTGATCAGCCTGCTGGAGGCCGACCCCGACAGCAACAAGCTCATGGCCGACTTGCAGGTGCAGGTTGCCGACGGCGGCATGCTACCCTCGGTGGCAGCCGAGCAGCTGGTGGCCGCTTTCTTGAAGGACGTTACATGATAGGCAAGCTGAACCATGTCGCCATCGTCGTTCCAGACCTGGACGCCGCCGCCACGCTCTACAGTCAAACCCTGGGCGCTGCGGTATCCGAGCCGCTGGATCTGCCCGAACACGGGGTCACCACCGTATTCGTTGAGTTGCCCAACACTAAAATCGAGTTGCTCCACCCCCTGGGTGCAGACTCGACGATCCAGCGTTTTCTCGACCGCAACCCGGCCGGCGGCATGCATCACGTGTGTTATGAAGTCCCGGATATCCGCGCTGCGTCAGAGCGGCTGCGCGCGGCGGGAATGCGCATCCTGGGCGGCGGCGAGCCCAGCATTGGTGCCCACGGGAAACCGGTCTTGTTCCTGCATCCCAAGGATTTCTGCGGCACTCTGATCGAACTGGAAGAGGTGTAGAGAGTCAGCCGGCAAACTCGGCCGCTGTGGCTTGAATGCTGTCCAGATTAATGGCGCTCAAATGGCGGGCGTCGTGATCCTGCGACTTCAGCGCCTTCTTGATCATGCCCTCTAGATTAGGACGTTTCTCCGCCGGCCCATCGCCCTTACCAATGCCACCGCCCAGCTCCACGAGAGCGTCAACGCCGGCCTCCATGGCAGTCTGCATGCACGTGATCCAGCGCACTGGATGAAACAACTGGAAGAAGAGCCGCGCTTTGATGCTGGCCGGCTCCGACTCGTGGGCCGCGCCCGTGTAATTTGAGAGCACGGGTATCCGCGGCGCCGTGAAGTCCGCAGCGTCGAGAATGGGTCGAAATTCCCGAGCTGCCGCCACCATCAGAAATGTGTGAAACGCGCCTTCGGTCTTAAGCGGAATGGCCCGTTTGCGGGGATAGCGCTCTTTCATATCGACTGCCAGCCGTTGCAGGTCCTCCTCCGCACCGGCAATCACATTCTGGTCTGGCAGATTGCACCCGCCGACGCCACAATAGTGCCGATCAGCCATCTCCTGGGCCGCCGCCAGATCCAGCGTCGTCGCCAGCATGCCGCCTTCGCCCAACTCGCCCATCAGCTCGCCGCGCCTTTGAACGAGCTGCAACGCGGTGGCGAAGCTCAAGGCCCCCGCGGCAACCAGGGCCGAATATTCTCCCAGACTGTGACCGGCAGCGAGGGCCGGCGCCAGCCGGCCGCTGGTCAATTGCTGCAGCGCCCGCCAGCAGGCCAGCTCGTGGGTGAGCAGAGCCGGCTGGGTATATCGGGTGAAGTTGAGCTGCTCGGCGGGATCGGCGAAAGACAATTCGGCCATGTCGTAGCCCACGATGCTGCTCGCCTCGTCGTACAGCTCGCGAACGCTGTCGAATGTCTCATACAGATCACTGCCCATGCCCGGGTACTGCGCCCCCTGACCGGGAAACACCAGCATCACCTTCGCCAAACCGTCGCTCATCAGCTCACCCTGAGTTCTGCGCCCGCTGGGCGAGAAAGTGCTCCGCCAACCGCACCCAGTAGGTCGCGCCCACGGGCAGGATCGCGTCGTTAAAATCGTAGCGCGGATTGTGCACCATGCATCCGCCGTCGCCGTCGCCATTACCGAGAAACACGTAGCATCCCGGACGCTGCTGCAACATGAAGGCGAAATCTTCCGAGCCCATGATGGGCTCATGATCCGGATGGACCTGCTCCGCGCCGACGATAGCGGTAGCCACCTCGGTGGCCAGACGGGTTTCGGCCGGCGAGTTCAGCACCGCCGGATGTCCACCAGAGAAGGTCACCGTCGCGGATGCGCCGAGCGCGGCGGCGATGCCGGTGACGATTCTCTCCAGGCCTTGCCGCAGTTCGCCACGCACCTCTTCCGTTAGGCAACGCAGCCCGCCAGCCAGCAACACGTGATCGGGAATGATGTTATACGCATGGCCCGCATCGATCCGGGTCACGCTCACCACGGCCGCCTGCAGGGGATCCACCCGGCGGCTGACCAGGGTCTGGGCCGCAGAGATCATCTGGGAGGCGACCACGATGGGATCTATCCCCTGATGGGGCAACGCCCCGTGGGCGCCAATCCCTTCGATGCGAATATCAAAACAGTCCAGCGCCGCCATCATGGGCCCGGGGCGCATGGCAAACTGACCCGCCGGCAGGCCCGGCCAGTTATGCATACCGAACACGGCCTCGGCAGGGAACTGCTCGAACAGGCCTTCTTCCAGCATTGCCCGGGCGCCGCCAGCCGCCTCCTCGGCGGGCTGGAAAATGAAATCCACGGTCCCCTTGAAATCGCCATGCTCTGCCAGATAGCGGGCCGCCGCGAGCAGCATCACGGTATGCCCATCGTGACCGCAGGCGTGCATCTTGCCGTCGTGGCGGGAGCGATGGGCAAACTGGTTGGCTTCCTGCATGGGCAAAGCATCCATGTCCGCCCGCAAACCAACCCGCGGGCCGTCGCCGCGGGTCAAGCTGCCGACGACGCCGGTGGTGGCCAGCCCCCGGTGCACCTCGACGCCGCATTCGGCCAGTTGCGCGGCCACAAAGTCAGCCGTGCGCTGCTCTTCATAGGCCAACTCGGGGTGCGCGTGCAGGTCCCGGCGCCACGCCGTGAGCTGATCCGCGGCCGCGACGATCTCCGGGATGGATGATGAAACCATGGTTGTGCTCTTCTCCTGGCAGCGGTCAGGTGTCGGTGCCGCAGTATACTCGCTAGCCTGCCGCCGGCCACGGGGCCCGTGGCCGGGTCTAATTGTCGTTCCACGGAGGGCATCATGACCGCCACCCAGTACCAGCAACCCCGGTCCGATCTAGCCATTGCCCGCCAGGCCACCTTGAAGCCCATCCTCGATATCGGCGCTGGGCTGGGCGTTCCAAGCGATGCGCTGGTGCCCTACGGCCATGACAAGGCCAAGCTTTCCCTGGATTTCATTCGGTCTCTCAAGGACAGGCCCGACGGCCGCCTCATCCTGGTGGCGGGGATCACGCCCACCAAGGCCGGCGAGGGCAAAACCACGACGAGCATTGGCCTCGGCGACGGTCTGCGCAGAGCCGGCCATAACGCCGTGATCTGCCTGCGGGAGCCTTCACTGGGACCCTGCTTCGGCATCAAAGGCGGCGCCACCGGGGGCGGCTACGCTCAGGTGGCGCCCATGGAGGACATCAACCTCCACTTCACGGGCGACATGCACGCCGTAGGCGCTGCCCACAATCTGCTGGCTGCCCTGGTGGACAATCACCTGTATTGGACCAACGACCTCAAACTGGATGCACGCCGCATCAGCTGGCGCCGAGTAGTGGACATGAACGACCGCTCGTTGCGGGAAATTACCAACGGCCTTGGCGGCGTTCCGAACGGTTTCCCCCGTACCGACGGTTTTGATATCACCGTCGCTTCAGAAGTCATGGCGATTCTCTGCCTGTCAGAGGATCTCATGGAACTCAAGGACCGGCTGGCCTCGATCATCGTCGGCTACACGCGGGACCGCAAACCCGTGTATGCCCGTGACCTGGACGCCCACGGCGCCATGACGGCGCTTCTCAAGGACGCTCTGCAGCCGAATCTGGTTCAGACCCTGGAGCATACGCCGGCCCTCGTGCACGGCGGACCCTTCGCCAACATTGCCCACGGCTGCAACTCCGTGCTAGCCACGCGAGCGGCTCTCAAGCTTAGTGACTATGTCGTGACCGAGGCCGGATTCGGCGCCGATCTGGGCGCTGAGAAATTCTTCAACATCAAATGCCGTCAGGCCAAGTTGGTCCCGGACCTCGCCGTTATCGTGTGCACCGTGCGCGCGCTGAAGATGCATGGCGGAGCAGCCATTCAGAACCTGACGGAAGAAAATTTGATCGTGCTGGCCAAGGGCCTGGATAACCTGTCGCGGCATATTGAGAATACGCGCAGCTTCGGCGTGCCGGTAGTCGTCGCCTTGAACCGGTTCGCAGCGGACACCGACGCGGAATGCGACATGGTGTCACAAGGCTGCGCGGAGCTGGGTGTCGAACTGGTGGTCTGTGAACACTGGGCCTTTGGCAGCGCCGGTAGCCTGCAACTGGCGGAGGCGGTAGTGCGCACCATCAAGGCCAAACCGACCCGCTTCCGCCCCCTCTATGACGACGACCTCCCGCTGTGGGACAAGATCCGCCGTGTCGCTCAAAGCATCTATCGCGCCCAGGGGATTATCGCCGATCAGAAGGTTCGCGATCAGATCGCGGCGTTTCAAGCAGCCGGCTTTGGCCATCTGCCGGTCTGCATCGCCAAGACACCCTTAAGCTTTACTACCGATCCCCACGTCAAGGGCGTGCCGCGTAATCACGTGGTGCCCATTCGTGAGGTTCGACTGGCGAGCGGCGCAGGCTTTTTGATCGTCATCTGCGGCCAGATCATGACCATGCCGGGACTGCCACGACACCCAACCGCCGGCAATGTCACGGTGACGGCTGATGGGGAGATCCAGGGCTTGGCTTGACGGCGGCTCAGGCGTAGAGCGCAATTTCGCCCAGCGCCAGGTCGACTTCGAATTCCCGCATCCAGCCCAGCAGACCCACCCGCCGCAGCCGCTGCACGTCCAGCTCGGCAGTCAAGCCATGGGGCTTGAAGGCGCTCCAGGGCAGACGCAGACGCCGCCACTCAGGGGCAGCGTGAAATGTGGCGCGATAGGATTGGTCGTACCAGCGCACGTCAGCCGTGCGCAAGTGCACGTTGTAGTGCTCGTCATTCCCGTACACGAGTATTTCAATGCCCCGCCAACGGCTCGCGTCGAAACCTTCGGGCCAGGGCGCAAGATCCAGCGCCATCTGCAGGAAACCGCCGTTATCTTCCCGGGTCACAAATCCCGTCAAGCGCAAACAGGGGCGGCCGGCCAGAGTGGTACGCACCAGCCGACCGTCTGACCTGCCACCCATGACGCGGTCGCTGAAGCCCCGCCAGCGAGAACCCGCTTGGGCTGTCGACTGGTCGGCAAAGTCGTCCAGTACCAGCCGGCCCGCGGCGCTGGCTGGCTGGTCAGCAACCACTAACCCTACCGGTGCCGCCATCAGTCCCTCCAGGAATCTCCGCCGCTGCACGCTCTCGCCACACCCGGATCAAGCGGCATCCAGCAGGCTGTCGGCAACGTGCACGGCATCAGCCGCATGCCGGGCATACGCATCGGCACCGGTGTCGGCCCACAGATCAGGCACCACCGACAAGGCAATGCCGCCCACAATCACGCGGGCAGAGGGCGCTGCTGTGCGCACGGCGGTAATGCTCTGTTTCAGAACCTTGATCTGGGTCGCCATGGTCACCGACAGGGTCACCACGTCAGCCGCAAAGTACTGGGCCGCGCGCGCAATTTCCTGAGGGGGCACATCAACGCCCAGATGAACGGCATTCCAGCCCGCCATGTCGAAAAAGTCTGCCACCGAACGAATCCCAAGCTGGTGAGCGTTACCCGCAACCGCTGCCGCCACCACAGTGCGACCATTTCGATCACGGGGACTCACGCTGCTGGCCAATACCGCCATCACCCGATCCGTCGTGGCCGTGACGAAATGTTCCTCGGCAATGGTGAGCTCGCCCGCCTGCCACAACCGACCCACCTCCGCCTGGGCCGGCATCAGCACCTTAAGATAGATATCTTCCATGGAGTGCTCTTGGGCCGCGTCCAGCACGAGGCGGGTAGCCTGACGGCTGTTGCCCTCGAGTACCTGCTGCAGATAGGACAGCGCCAGGCGCTGGTGCGGATCATTGCCGTTTAAGCCCTGTTCAGCACCCAGGGGCTCATCCAGGGCGGCCATGCCCGCGTCCAGGATCGCGAATACGTCGTCCGAAACTGACGTGGTCAGCTTGTCACGCAGGACGGCCGCAAGGCATTCCAATTCCGCCTTCAAATAGTCCAGCGACAGGCCCCGGGCCTGAAAAGACCGACCGGACCAGCGCACCCGGTCACGAAACAGCTCCGGGCGGCCGAGGGACAAGGCCGTGGATAGCTCCAGAACCTTTTGGTTCAAGTGAGCGCGCCAGTTGGGCAAATCCTGAGTGCCCGGCTCACGAAGTTCCGGCTGCCGCTCCATGAGCAGGCTGGCTGCAAAACTGCCGAAGCCGGCCGCCGCCGTGTCCAGGACCTCCGCCAGAAAGGGGTTTGGCTGTGTCACCTTGCGCATCCTATTGGTGCGGGCTTGACGGAGATTTCGATCCAGCCAAGTGACTGGATTCAGGGGCTGTGACCCGCTCCGGCAACCGCCAGCGGCGCTGTCGTAAAGCAGGCCCAGCGGCCCGCCCGGCCACGGCGTCCAGGGCGCAAGGTCAGTCAGGATCTCCGGACCCGGCGGCCCAAGCGTGGTGAACTGAGGCCCGCGACCATTGGGCAGGACCAGGCGCGATCTCCACGGTATCAGGGCGTCGGCAGCGGGTGCTCGGCGAGCACATATTCACGCACGGGGACACCGCCAATCAGATGTTCCTGAATGATGCGCTCCAGCACCTGGGGCGAGCAGTGGCCGTACCAGATACCGTCCGGGTAGACCACCGCAACAGGTCCATGCATGCAAATTTGCAGGCAATTCGCCTTGGTGCGGTAAACGCCACCTGCCCCGATCAGCCGCAACTCGACAAGCCGGCGCTTCAGGTAGTTCCAGGACACCAACGACTCGTCCTTGTCGCAACACTTGGGCTTTGTCTGATCGCAGCACAACAGAATGTGTCGCTGAATGCACCGCACGCCCAGATTCTCGATTTTGGCGGTCAGCAACTTGTCTTCCTGATCGGGCAATGGTGTCTCCCTGTCCTGTGCTTGTGACTGGAATCCGGGCGCCGCGGCGGGTGCGTAGCAGGCCGTCAGGTGAGCGGCTAGAATGCCCGAAAAAGCGATCGGAACGACGCCATGGAGAGCCTGCCAGTACGCAACCCCCGAACGGGCGCGATAGATTATCACATCACTCCGCCGAGCTCGGCGGACCTACAAGCCGCCTGCGCTCGGCTGCGGGCCGCCCAACCGGAATGGGCATCTTTAGACATCCAGGAGCGAGGTGCAGTGCTGGAGCGCTGGGCGGACGCCATCGAAGCCGCGCAGCAAGACATCACAGCTGCGCTGGCTATCGACACGGGGCGCTGGCGCATGTCCGTGGAGTCACCCCAGGCTTTGGTTGGCTCCCTGCGCAGCTGGGCCCAGGCAGCCCCCAACATCATCCATCAGCAATCGGGCACCTCCAGCGTCAATCCGGCGGTTCAATTCCAATCCCAGTACAAGCCCTATCCCCTGCTCGGCGTCATCAGCCCCTGGAATTTCCCGCTCATCCTGTCGCTGATCGATGCGGTGCCAGCCCTGATGGCCGGTTGCGCTGCCATTATTAAACCCAGCGAAGTCACGCCCCGCTTCATCGAGCCGCTGCAAGCAACCATTGCAGAAATTCCGGAACTGAGCCCGATCCTCACCTACGTCGTCGGTGATGGGCGCACCGGACAAGATATTATCAGCCAGGTCGACATTGTCTGTTTCACCGGCAGCGTGACAACGGGACGCAAAGTGGGCGAAGCTGCCGCGAAGCGTTTTATTCCGTCTTTCCTGGAACTGGGTGGCAAGGATCCGGTCATCGTGACCGCTGATGCAGACCTGGATCGGGCCGCTCGCGCCGTACTGCGCGGCTGCGTCTACGCCACGGGTCAGATCTGCTATTCCATCGAGCGCATCTACGTCCACGAGTCCATCCACGACGCGCTGGTGGACCGACTGGTCCGCGAGGCACAAGCCCTGGATATCAACTACCCCGATATTCATTCAGGCCACATAGGCCCGCTGATCTTCGCCCGGCAGGCCGACATCATCCAGGATCATATCGCTGATGCCATTGCCAAGGGCGCACGGGTACTGACGGGCGGCTCTGTGGAAAACCATGGCGGCGGACTGTGGGTCCGGCCGACCGTGATCACCGGCTGCACTCACGATATGAAGGTAATGACGGAGGAGACCTTCGGACCCCTCTTGCCCGTGATGTCCTTCCGTGATGAGCAGGAGGCCATCGCGCTGGCCAACGATACCAGCTATGGTCTATCGGCCGCCGTGATCGCCGGCGATCGGGCCCACGGCGAGCGCCTTGCCCAACAGATCGATGCGGGCGCCGTGAGCGTCATGGATACGCTGTTGACCGGTGCCATTATTCGAGACGCGGAGAAGACTTCATTCAAGTTCTCCGGCCTCGGCGGCACCCGCATGGGGCCCGGCTCCATCATGCGTTTTTTCCGCAAGAAGGCGATCCTCACCAATACCGGCGAGGCCCCCGCCATGGGGGACATGGGGGAGCAGGTCGCCTAGGGCTGTTAGAGCCAGGGATGTTCCGGAGCGTAGTTACCCGGCCCCACGTTCAGCGACGAGATGTCCATGACGTAGGTATACAGGTTGGACATGAAACCGCCTTCGCTGCGGGTAAAGAGCATCTTGGTGCCGTCGGGCGACACCGACGGAAAACCATCGAAGGAATCGTTGTAGGTCAGTCGGATCGGTTCACCGCCCGCCAGGTCGCCCAGAAACACTTCCCAGTTATTGGGCGGCACAATTCGCACGAACACGTAATGGCGGCCATCCGGGGTTGGATAGGGTGCCCAGTTCATATCCGTGTCGAAAGTCCGCTGCACCCTCGTGGAGCCATCCACGCTGACCGTAAATACGGTCATGGGCGTGGGGCTGATGCCATGCTCGCTGCGCTTCCAGGCCCGGGTCAGGATGGTCTTGTTGTCGGGCAGGAAGAACGGCGCGCCCTCCTGCCAGTCATCCGTGAAAGTGATCTGAGCCTCTTCCGAGCCATCCGGACGCATGCGCCACAAATCCATCTTGCCGTCGATCTGCCGGCCGAACACGATCCATTCACCATCGGGTGAGATTGAGACCTCCGCCTCGTAGTACTCGTTCGTGGTCAATCGCACCACGTTGCCGCCATCCAAGTCGGACGTGTACAGCTCGGCACCCTGCGGATATTCCGCCTCGTCCGACCAGTTGCCTACCGGCAGCTTGGGGTTATCCCGGGTTGAGGTCCAGACCAGACGCTGCATGTCGGGGAAGTAGTAGGAACAGGCATCCTGGCCCCGGTCGTTGATACGGGTGATCTCCTCACCGGTGTCCGTAAAGGTGTAGGTCAGCGCCCCACCCGCGGCGCGCGCATGGGATGGCGGCACCGCATCCGGGTCCTGGGTCTGAGCGATGACGTGGTAGCTGTCCGGCGCATAGTAGGCCTCAGCCGTTTCCGGCACGTTGGGAATCTTGCGCACCGGCAGCTCCAAGCCAGCGTCGGGCGCTTGCACCCAGTCGGGCGGGACGCTGGCCGGCGCGGCCGGCGTTTGTGCGACGGTATCCGGCGCAGGCGATTCTTCGACGGCGGGTTCGCTGCCGGCGCTTGAATCGCGTTCCGCACAACCAACGGTCAGGACCACACCCGCCAGGAGTGTCAGCAACCGCATATTGTTCATAACGCGCCCCCCAGGTTTTCAGCGTTACCCGGCCAACGCTACCACCCGCGGCGTCGGCGCATCAAGGGAGCGGCGGCGCATCCGACAAGCCCGACGGAACGAAGACATTTTGCATGCAGCAGCCATCCCCCACGGCCGTTCGGCGCAACGTGCTCATTCAGGGCGCCAGTCGCGGCATCGGGCTGGAAATCGTGCGTCAGTTGGCTGAACGAGCAGACATTGGCAGCCTCTACGCCAGCTGCCGGAACCCCGCGCGGGCCGAGGCGCTTGCGGCTGCGCTGGCCGGAAGAACGGGCGGCGTTGTGCCCCTGGACTCGCAGGACGAGGCCTCCATCCAGGCGGCAGCGGCCCACATTGGCGCTAGAGTCGAGCACCTCGACCTGCTGATGAATTGCGCCGGGCTGCTGCATGAGGGCGAGTTGCAACCGGAGCGCCGGCTCCAAGACGTCGATGCCGCCCACCTGGCCACGAGCTTCCAGATCAATGCCTTTGGCCCGCTCCTGGTCGCCAAGCATTTCGAGCGATTACTGGGTAACAGCGCCCGGGCGGTGTTTGCCAACCTGTCCGCCCGGGTTGGCAGCATTGGCGACAACAGGCTGGGCGGCTGGTACAGCTATCGGGCCTCCAAAGCCGCGCAAAACATGCTGACCCGAACCCTGGCCATCGAATGGTCAAGACGCCCTCGCCCCATCATCTGCGTGGCGTTACATCCGGGCACCGTGGCAACCGCACTGTCCGCGCCCTTTCGCAGCCGCACGCCCCCGGAGCACGTCTTCAGCGCGGAGCGCGCCGCTCAGCAGCTGCTCAACATCCTTGATGCTGTCACCGCCGAGGACAGCGGCCGGTTTATCGCCTGGGACGGCACCACAATCCCCTGGTAGCCCGATCATGTCCCGCACGCTATTGGTCATCCTGGGAAATCAGTTATTTCCGCCCGCGGATTTGCCCGTTGAAACGGACATGCCGGTATTCATGGCTGAGGACGCCGGCTTGTGCACCTACGTGCGTCATCATCAGCACAAACTTGTGCTCATTCTTGCGGCCATGCGCAGCTATCGAGACGCGTTGCGCGCCGCTGGACGCCGGGTGATCTACCGCGAGCTTGAGGCGCCGGGCGAGTATGAAGCCAAACTTCTGGAGGCCTGCCAGGACACTGGCTGCGACCGACTGCTGCACTTCGAGATCGACGGCAAGACCATGGAGCATCGCATGCAGCGGTTTGGCGCGCGTCACGGCTTGCAGCAGCGCGTGCTGCCCAGCCCCATGTTTCTCTGCAGCCGAGCAGATTTCGCGCAGACCCTGAGCGCGGGTCAGCGGCCCCGGATGGCCAACTTTTACAAAGCGCAGCGCAAGCGACTCGGGGTGCTGATGAACGCCGACGGCACGCCCACAGGCGGCCAGTGGAGCTTCGACGCGGATAATCGCAAGAAGCTGCCCAGGCATGTGCAGCCACCGGAGCTCGCCGCGGTGCCCCCCAGCGCCCATGTGGCCGACGTTCAGCGCCTGGTGAGCAACCACTTTGCCAGCCATCCGGGCCAAGCCGACGAGTTCTGGTTGCCGACAACCCGCGCTCAGGCCCATGAGTGGCTGCAACAATTCCTGGAGCAGCGGTTTGCAAACTTCGGCCCTTACGAGGATGCCTTGACGCCGCGCTCCGACAGCCTGTTTCACAGCGTCCTATCGCCGCTATTGAACATCGGCCTGCTGACGCCTGCCGAGGTGCTCGAACGGGCGGTGGAACACGCCCGCCTCAACGATATCCCGCTCAACAGTCTGGAGGGTTTCGTGCGCCAGATCATTGGTTGGCGGGAGTTCATCCGTGGCGTCTATGACAACTTCAGTGGCGAGCAGAGCAGCCGCAACTTCTGGAGTCACCAGCGGGAGTTGACCCGACACTGGTGGGACGGCAGCACGGGCATTCCGCCCCTGGACGATGCGATTCGCGCGGCCCTAAGACTGGGCTGGACCCATCACATCCCAAGGCTCATGGTGTTGGGGAACCTGATGACGCTCTGCGAGATTAAACCCGCCTCGGCCCATCGCTGGTTCATGGAAATGTTTGCTGATTCCGCTAACTGGGTGATGGGGCCAAACGTTTACGGGATGGCATTGTTCAGCGACGGTGGAATTTTTGCCACCAAGCCCTACATCTGCGGGTCCAACTACCTGTTGAAGATGAGCGACTACGAGAAGGGCCCGTGGTGCGACGTGGTGGACGGTTTGTATTGGCGCTTCGTCGAGAAGCACATGGATTTCTTCACGGCTAACCCCCGACTGGCCGTGATTGCCCGCGGCGCAGCGCGCCTCGCACCCGAACGCCGCGCCCGCATCGCCCGGGCCGCCGAGTCCTTTCTAACAAGCCGCACCCGTTAGACGCCCTGGTGTCGCTGCGGTTGGCGGCGTGGCCCGCCTGCTGGAAGGTGCGCTCACCCAGACCGAGCAGCCGGCGCAGCGGCGCACTCAGGGCAAAAATCGAGCCCCAGAGTGGGCCGTCAATGCTCCGCCGGCTGGCAAACCGGGCAAAAGTACAGGCGCCGACTGCCCACGTTGGTGCGCCCCACCGGCGTGCTACACAGGTAACAGGGTTCGCCGGCACGACCAAACACGGCAAAGCGAAACTTCTCACGGGGCAACCCGGCGCGCTTGAGAACGGCAACGCGACGCGCAGGATTGGTGATACCCCCCGTGCGATAAGATCGGGCTGCCACGGCGAGAATCTGCCGCGCCAGACGCAGGCGCTGGGCAGTGCTGAGATCCGCTGGGCGCAATCGATGGCAGAGGCCGGCAAAAAACAGCACCTCGGAACGCAGATAATTGCCGTTGCCCGCCAGGAAGCCCTGATCCAGCAGCAACGCGCCCAGTGAGCGACCCCGAAACCGCGGGTCAGCCAGTCGGTCGGCCACCGCCGCAGCGGTCAAGGTGGCGTCAAGAATGTCCGGACCCAGGCGCTTGAGAAAAGGATGCTGAGCGAGTCCGGCCTGGTCCACCACGTCGATGCTGGACGCGCTGTACAGCAGCGCGTCGTACTGCGACGTATACAGCCCCACGCGCAGACTGCGATTGGTGCGCGGCGTGTCCCCCGCCGGGGTGACGTACCAGCGGCCGTACAACTGGTTATGGGAGAACAGGGTCAGGCCGTTGCTGAACCGGGTCAGCAAAGCTTTCCCATGGGCATCCACAGCCAGCACGCGCGCGCCGCGCAGCGTGCGCTGGAACCGTTTCAAACGCGCAAACTTGAAAAACACCCGGGTAAGTTCCTGGTCAACCAGCGCCTGGGCTAACCGGTCTGCTGCGCGACGAATTTCCGGGCCTTCAGGCATCAGCGACTCGCGTCAAAGTCCACAGGTTGTTTCGCATCGGCGACCAAGGCGGATGCGGCAGCCGACCGCCTGGCGGCAACGTTCGGCATCCAGCGCAGGCAAGAACCGCCAACCCCTTGACCATAGGCGCTATGGATACGGACGCTCAAGTCCAACTGGCACCGCCACCGGGTAGCAGGATTGCCGTCGTGGGCGGCAGCGGCGCCATTGGCCGGGCGCTGGTGGCGGCAGCCTGTAACTGCGACCTGCAGGTCGGGGTGTTGGACCTGCCCGCCTCCCTGGAAGCACATCCCCCGCCGTCCGGGTGTCTGCGCCTTGAGTTGGACGCAAGCGACGAGTCATCTACCGCTGCCGCTTTCGCAAGCCTCGCGACCCAATGGCCGGGGCTGGAGGGTCTGGTGAACCTGGTGGGCTTCAGCGATGCGCCCACGCCGGTGGAGAACTTCGACCTCGACAGTTGGCAACGGATCGTCGACGGCAATTTGTCCAGCGCCTTTCTGATCTCCAAATATGGCTTGAATCTGTTACGCCAGGGCCGCCAGCCGGGGCTGGTACACGTGTCTTCCACGCTCGGCGTACGGGCGACGGAAGGCTACGGCCCCTACGCCATTGCCAAGGCGGGGATGCTGGGGCTGGTACGCATGTTGGCCCGGGAGAACGCGCCATGGCTGCGGGTCAACGCCGTGGCGCCTTCGGCGGTGGACAGTGAATTCCTCACCGGCGGCACCGGACGCACACCGCGGCCGGGTCATCTGGACGTTGCAGCCTATGGGCAACAGATTCCCCTGGGTCGAATCGCCGTGCCCGACGATATCGTCGGTCCCATCCTGTTTCTGTTGAGCCCCGCTGCCGGCTACATCAGCGGCCAGACCCTGATCGTCAACGGCGGGCTGTTTTAGGATTCAGCTTAAGGGCAGCGCTGTTTTCCGCGTGATAGCGCGCAGCGCGAAACTGGAATGCACCCGGGACACGCCCGGCAGACGAGTGAGATACTGCCGATGAACGCGCTCGAAATCGGCCATGTCAGCAACCACCACCCGCAGCAGATAATCGTACTCGCCGGTCATGAGATAACACTCCATGACCTCCGGGATCGCCTGCACAGCCTGTTCGAAGGCGGATAGATCCTGCTGCTGCTCCTGCTGCAGCGTGATCTGAACGAACGCGTTGTCTTTCAGACCCAGCCGGCCGGCGTTCAGCAACGCCACGTAGCCCTCGATGTAGCCCGACTGCTCCAGGGCCCGAACGCGCCGCAGGCAGGCCGCCTCGGACAGATTCACCGCCGCCGCCAGGCGCACGTTGCTCATCCGGCCGTCCCGCTGCAGCTGAACCAGAATGGCTCGATCCACTTTATCGAGAGACATTTTTAGTTTTTTATTGCCTATCTATGAGATATACGCAATTTTATTGCGTATCACTAGCTTATGTCCACTGATTTTGCAACCAAGCGCGGGGGGTTTCCGGCTAATCTGCAGATTCGTAACGACACGGGTGGAGAGGCAATCATGCGCATCGGCGTACCCAAGGAAATCAAAATCCACGAATACCGCGTGGGCCTGACTCCGGCGAGCGCGCGCGATCTCGTCAACAGCGGTCATGAAGTGGTTGTGCAATCCGATGCCGGTGCCGGTGTCGGTTTCAGCGACGCCGATTACGCGCGGGCGGGTGCTTCAATCCTGCCCCATGCCGCCGCTGTGTTCGCGGCCGCCGACCTGATCGTCAAGGTCAAGGAGCCCCAGCTGGCCGAGTGCGCAATGCT
The DNA here is from genome assembly GCA_041556855.1 of Gammaproteobacteria bacterium. GTDB lineage: Bacteria > Pseudomonadota > Gammaproteobacteria > Steroidobacterales > JBFFHS01 > JBFFHS01. The sequence goes on along the minus strand of JBFFHS010000004.1, from coordinate 14,293 downwards.
GCGACCCGGCCAGGTGTTGTTTACCTATCTGCACCTGGCGGCGGATCGGCCCCAGGCGGAGGCCCTGCTCGCTTCCGGCGTAACGGCCATTGCGTACGAAACTGTCACCAGCGCGCGCGGTGGCCTGCCGCTGTTGGCGCCCATGAGCGAGGTCGCCGGGCGCATGTCGGTCCAGGTAGGCGCCTACTGCCTGCAGAAAGCCTCCGGCGGCGCGGGGGTTCTGCTGGGGGGCGTCCCCGGCGTGGCGCCGGGCAGGGTTGTGATCCTTGGCGGCGGCGTGGCGGGCAGCCACGCGGCGGAAATGGCCATCGGTCTGCAGGCGGATGTCACCATCATCGACAAGTCGGTACCGCGCCTGGAAGAACTGGCCCAGCGCTGGGGCAACCGGGTGCGCACCGAGTACTCCACCGCCGACGCCATTGAGCACCGCGTTCTCGAAGCGGACCTGGTGATCGGCGCCGTGTTGGTGGCCGGGGCTGCCGCTCCCCGCCTGGTGAGCCGGGAACTGGTGGGCCGCATGCGCGCGGGCGCCGCGCTGGTGGATATCTCCATTGACCAGGGCGGCTGCTTCGCCACCAGCCGACCTACCACCCATGCCGAGCCCACCTATGAGGTGGACGGTGTGGTGCACTATTGCGTGACCAATATGCCGGGCGCCGTCGCGCGCACCTCGACGTTTGCGCTCAACAACGTCACCCTGCCCTACGTGCAGCAACTGGCAGACCTGGGCTGGCGGCAAGCCTTGAAGCAGGATCAGCACCTGGCCAATGGGCTCAACATCCATGCCGGCCACGTGTATCACGAAGCCGTGGCGCGAGATCTGAATCTGGAATTTGCCGATTATCAGCTGGTGGCCTGATCGAAGATACGCTTCACCTGGGCAGCGATGGCCTTTATGCCGGCCTCCACCGTGGCGTCCGGCTGAGCAAAACTCACTCGCAGACACTCATTCCGATGGGGCCAATCTGTTGCTTCAAGGCCCGGAAAGAAGTGATGTCCGGGCACGACCAGAACGCCTGCGTCTTTCAGGCGCCGATACAACTGGGCGCTGGTCACCGGCAAGCCGGGAAACCACACCCACAGGAACATGGCGCCCTCCGGGCGATGGATGTGGCACGGATACCCGGCCATGGCCTGCTTCAGCCAGTGGGCCGCGGACTGTGCCTTGGCCTGATAGAACGGCCGGATCACGTTCCGACTCAAGCGGATGATGGCGCCGCTTTCCACCATATCCTGCAGCAACACGGCGCCGACGCTGGGCACGGACAGATTGAGAATGGCGGTCACGCTGGCCAGCGCGGAAATGATCTCCTCGCGGGCAACCACGATGCCCGTGCGCAGCCCGGGCAACCCCAGTTTTGACAGGCTCATGCACAGAATGATGTTGTCATTCCAGATGGGCGTCGCCTCGGTAAACACAATGCTCGGGAAGGGCAACCCGTAGGCGCTATCCACGATCAGCGGGATATTCCGCTGCTGCGCCAACTCATCCAGTCGGGCCAACTCCGTGTCCGTGAGCACGTTGCCGGTGGGATTCGTGGGCCGGGAGACGCAGATTGCGGCCACGTCATCACCCGGCGCCAGGGCCGCAAAATCCACGTGGTATTTAAACAGGGTATCGTCCAGGTGCTCGATACTGGGGCGGCGTGACGTGAACAGCCCTTCGCTCAGGCCCACGTCGCTGTAGCCGATGTACTCCGGCGTCATCGGCAACAGGATGCGCCGCTGGCTGCCGTCGCTATGCTCGCCGCCCAATAGATTGAACAGCAGAAAGAACGCGGCCTGGCTGCCAGCGCTCAAACAGACATTGTCAGCCGTCAACGGCCAGCCATATTGGTCCCGCAGCAAGCGCGCCAGCGCGCGCCGGAAGTAAATCTCACCCCGTGGCGGGGCGTAATTGCCAAGCATGCGATCAAACGCCGCCGGGTCCTGGCTGATCTCTGCCAGCCTGGCTCGAAAGGCATCCTGCACCGCTGGAATCCGACCCGGATTGCCGCCGCCGAGCATGAGGGCATCCGTCTGCTCGCCACCGATGGCCCGGCCCAGATCATCCATCAACTCCAGAGCACCGGTGCGGCGTGTGAAGCGTTCACCAAATGTGGACCAGGACATCAAACGTCTTCGCGCTCAGTAACAGCCGCCAGCCTGCGCGCGGTGCCTGACCAGGGTCAACACCACGTCCAGAGCCGGCGTCGGCACGTCCAGCAGCACACCCAATTCCTGCACGGCACCGACCATCGCGTCGATCTCCATGGGTCGGCCCTGCTCCAGGTCCTGCAGCATGGAGGTGCGATGGGCGCCTACGGCCGCCGTACCGTCAATCCGCCGCTCCACATCCAGGGGCAGCTCGATACCCAGGCGGGTGCAGATCGCCTGGGCCTCCAGCATGATACGGCGCGCCAGGGCCCGCGTGTCCGGCGCGGTAGCCAGCACCTCCAGGGTCTGACCCGTGAGCGCGCTGATGGGGTTGAAGGCCACGTTCCCCCACAGCTTGAGCCAGATTTCCTTGCGGATGTTCCGCACCGGGGCTTTCAGCCCCGCGTCACGGAACAGGCCCGCAAGGGCGCGCACCCGCTCAGACTTCTCACCGCTGGGCTCGCCGAACACGAAACGATCGCCGTAAAGGTGTTGTATCACCCCGGGTGCTGCCACCTCACAGGCGGGGTACACCACGCACCCGATCGCCCGCTCCGGCCCCAGCCCGTGCCACTGCGCGCCCCCCGGGTCCACGCTGGCCAGCACGCGCCCCTCCAGCTCACCGCCGTGGCGATAGAAGTACCACCAGGGCAGTCCGTTAACAGCGGTCACCACGGCCGTCTGTTCACCCAGCAGGGGCTGTATCTGTGGCACGGCCCCGGCACCGGCCTGGGCCTTCAGGGCGACGATCACATAGTCCTGCACGCCCGCCCCATGGGTGTCGTCGGTGCACGCGGGATAGACATGCACCACCTGGCCGGCGCTTTTGACCGTGACGCCGTTCGCCTGCATCGCGGCCAGGTGGGCGCCCCGGGCAATCAGCGTCACTTCCACCCCGGCCTGCTGTAACAGCGCGCCCACGTAGCCACCGATGGCGCCTGCGCCGAACACCGCAACCCGCATCAGCTCAGCCCGAGCGCTTGCGCCAAACCGATGCGCTGTAGTTTGCCGGTCGGACCCTTGGGAATCTCCGCCACCAATACCACGCGGCGCGGCACCTTGAAACCCGCCAGTCGCTCTCGGGCAAAGGCACGCAGCTCGGACTCATCCAGCGTGGCACCTTGCTTGAGCACTACCGCCGCCGCCACCTCTTCTCCAAGCTTCGGGTGGGGTATGGCAAAGGTCACAGCCTGGGCCACGTCCGGATGCTCCAGCAACACGTCGTCCACCTCCCGGGGCGAGATCTTTTCGCCACCCCGGTTGATCAGCTCTTTCAGACGGCCGGTAATAAACAAATACCCATCGGCATCGAAATAGCCCTGATCGCCCGTTCGAAACCAGCCGTCCACGAACGCGGCTGCGTTCACCGCCTCCGCCGCCCGATAGGCGCTGATCACGTTAGCGCCGCGGATGACGATCTCGCCCTCCTGATCGACGCCCGCCCAGCCACCTTCCCGGCGCACCCGGATCTCCGGTCCGGCCGCCGGCCCCACGGAGCCAGGTTTGCGAGCCGCCGGGGGCAGTGGGTTGCTGGCCATCTGGTGACTTGCCTCGGTCATCCCATAGGACTCGATCACCGGCACGCCAAAACTCGCCTCCAGTTCGCGCATCACGGCCGGCGGCAGGGAGGCCGAGGACGAGCGAATGAGGCGCAAGGGCGCATCACCCGGCGCCCCCTGCTGGCGCTGCGCGCGGGCCAGAACGGCCTGATGCATGGTGGGCACCGCGGTATACCAGGTGGCCTGGGCATCCTGAAGCCAGGCCGCGAATTTGAGCGCGTTGAAGCCGGGCGGGCAGTACACGGCGCCGCCCGCGCCCAGCGGCGCCAGCAAACCCGCCACCAGGCCATGGATATGAAACAAGGGCATGACGTTCAAGCAGCAGTCCGAGGCCGACAGCGCCAGCGTCGTCATGATGTTGCCGGCGGACGCGGTGAGATTGGCGTGGGTCAGTGGCACCAGTTTGGGTCGCGCCGTGGTCCCGGACGTATGCAACAGCAAAGCCACATCCTCCGGCCTGGCCGGCGAGGCCCGCGCCGCGCCCGCCGCGCCGCCCAGGGAGAAACGCCCTGCCTGCTCCCCCTCCAGCAGTTCCAGAATGGGCAGCCCGTGAGCGGCGGCCGTGTCGGTCGCCGGCCCGGTCGCCCCCCTGGCCAGCACCACCGCGCCGGGCTGCAAGTCATCGAAATAAAACTCAAGCTCCGCTCTCTGGTAGTCCGGATTGAGCGGCGCGACGGCGACCCCGGCGTTGGCCAGCACCAGAAAGGCCGTTGCGAGCGCTGGGCCCGGCGGCAGCACAAGCGCTACCGTGTCACCGTGGCCAACGCCCAGCGCGGCGATCTGCTCCGGGGACTCATCGAGCCAGCTTTGCAGCGCGCCGTGGGTGAGGGTTGCCCGGCCCGGGGCCCGCAACGCGGCGCGATCGGTCGCCCCGCCCCGCAACAAGGCGCCGATGGTGTGGGTGCCGGGCTTCATTGTGGCAAGCTTGTAACTCCTGGCCGGGCGGGAAGTCAAACCGCCTGCCGCCCCAACACAGGCTTCAGCCATGAACAAACAGAGCTTGTTCCGGCTCGTCGGCGGCGGCGGCCGCGCTCTACTGGCCCTGGGCGCAGCGGCCCTGCTACCCCTGGGCGCCGCTGGGGCCAGCGCCGTGTACACCCTCAGCGTGGGCGACCCGCACCGCAAAGATCACCAGGTTGCCCCCATTCTGGACGGCATTCGGGATAGCCGTACTGGCGAGGTGATACACCCGGCGGAGTTGGCCCGCCGTCTGGAGGACGCCGCCTACGTCTTGATCGGTGAAGACCACACCAACATGGAGTTTCATCGGGTTCAACTCCAGGTGATCCGGTCGTTGCACACCGCGGGCCGCGCGGTGGTGATCGGGCTGGAGATGTTCCCCTATGTGGATCAGCCCCACCTGGACCAATGGAGCGCGGGAGAACTGTCGGCGGCCGAGTTTCTGACCCGCAGCCGGTGGTACGCCCGCTGGGGCTATCCCTGGGGCTACTACCGGGACATCTTCGGGTTTGCCCGCGATCACAACCTGCCCATGTGGGGCGTCAACGCGCCGCGACAGACCATCAGCCGGGTACGCAAGGAAGGCTGGGACAGCCTGTCGGAGGATGACCGGGCCCATCTGCCGCCCCGCATCGATACCGAGTCGGATGAGCATATGGCCCTGTTCAAAGCCTATTTTCAATCCGACGACGCCATCCATGGCCCGGACACTCTGCCCGAGGCGGCCCTGCGCAGCATGTTCGAGGCCCAGGTCTCCTGGGATGGGGTCATGGCCTACAACGCCGTGCGCGCCCGCCAGGCCCATCCGGACGCCGTGGTGGTTGTCCTGGCCGGCGGCGGCCACGTGGCCTACGGTCTAGGGATCGCGCGCCAGCTGGCGGCCTGGGACGACGGCCGGGTTGCCCTGGTGATGCCAGTGCCCGTGAGGTTGGCGGACGGGAGGCCCCTGGATAAAGTGCAGGCCAGCTATGGTGACTACCTGTGGGGGATACCCCCGGTAACGGACCCCGTCTATCCCGTGCTCGGCCTGGCCACAATGAAGCGGGAGAACGGCGTGGCGGTGCTGGATGTGGAAAGCGACTCGACCGCCCACCGCGCGGGCGTGCGCGCCGGAGATCTTATCGTCACCTTGAATGACCAATCGGTCGCGGATCGCGGCGCCTATAGTCGCATCATGGCCGGACTATCCTGGGGAGACGAGGTCACGGTGGGGCTGGAGCGGGACGGTCATCGTCTCTCCCTGTCGGCCGTGCTGCGCCGCCGCCCGGCGGGGCGAGGGCAAGACACCCATGAGTAAACGCGCCCGCCGCGCCCTGCTGGCTGTCGGGCTGCTGGCCGCCGCGGGTTCCGCCGCCGCCGCCGATGTGCTCAGTCATGAGCTCACCATTAGCCTGGATCCCGCCACCCATGGCATGACAGTCACGGACACCGTGCGCTGGCCGGAAGGCGCCGCCGCGCCCCAGGTCGAGTTCGTGCTGAACGGCGCGCTCACCATCGAGTCCAGCTCCCAGCCGCTGGAACAGGTGGCCGTTGGTGACAGCGCGGAGTTTTTCAGCATCAACGGCGGCCCCGCAGAGGCCTCCGCGCGCGTTTCATTGAATCGCTACCGGCTCACCGCGGCGCCGCTGAACAACGCCTTGACCGTAACCTACCGCGGCAGGATTCATGAGCCCCTGTCCGATCCCAAGGAGGAATATACGCGCGGCTTTCGGGAAACCAGCGGCATCATCGACCCGGTGGGCGTGTTCCTGGCCGGCGCCACGTTCTGGTACCCCTACTTCGGCTCAGGCCTGGTGGCCTTCAGCCTGGACACCAATGTGCCGGAGCAGTGGCATCTGATCAGCCAGGGCGATGGCACATCCAATGACGGCAACGGCCGTGCCCGCTGGTCCTCGGGCGGACCCATGGACGAGATCTATCTGGTAGGGGGGCCGCTGCTGCAGTATCGGGCCGCAGCGGGCGCCACGACCGGCCTGGTATACCTGCGGCAACCCGACGATGGTCTGGCCCAGCGCTACCTCCAGGCCACCGGGCAGTACATCGAGATGTATCGCCAGCTGCTGGGCCCGTATCCCTACGGCAAGTTCGCGCTGGTGGAGAACTTCTGGGAAACGGGCTACGGCATGCCGTCCTTTACGCTGCTGGGTCCCACCATTATTCGCTTCCCCTTCATCATCACATCATCCTATCCCCATGAGATTCTCCACAACTGGTGGGGCAACTCCGTGTTCGTGGATTACCCGAGCGGTAACTGGTGCGAGGGTCTGACCGCCTATCTGGCCGATCACCTGATGCAGGAGCAGCGGGGCGGCGGGGCAGCCTTTCGCCAGTCCTCTCTGCAGCGTTTCCGCGACTTCGTGCGGGAGGGGCGAGACTTCCCCCTGACAGAGTTTCGCTCCCGCCATGACGCGGCCACCGAGGCGGTGGGCTACGGAAAAACCCTGATGGGTTTTCACATGCTGCGCCGACAGCTGGGCGATGAGGTCTTCATCGCCGGCCTGCGGCGTTTTTATCAGGCCAATCGCGGCCGCCAGGCCAGCTTCGGCGACCTGCAGGCGGCTTTCGAGAAGGCCGCCGCCGCGGACCTCAGCGAGTTCTTCACCACCTGGACCCAGCGGGCCGGCGCGCCGTCCCTGGCCATCGCCGCGATTGATGTGCAGGCCGTTGAGGAAGGCTATCGCGTGAGCGGCACGCTTCGCCAGACCCAGACTGGGGACCCCTATCCCCTGCAGGTGCCCATTCTGGTGCAGGGTGAATCAGCCACCGCCCCCGCGCTGGTGAGCATGGGCGGCCGCGAGGCGAGCTTTACGATCGCCCTGGATGAAACGCCTCTGGCGCTGCACGTGGATCCTGCTTTCGACCTGTTCCGCCTGCTGGACCCGCGGGAAACGCCACCCTCCGTCGGCCAGGTCTTCGGTGAGCCCGCCATCGTGGCCGTGCTGCCGGCTGCAGCAGCGGCCGCCGAACAAGCCGCCTATCGGGAACTCATCGCGGCCTGGGAGACCGACAACCACCGTATACGCCTGGTCACCGACGCCCAGCTGGATACGCTCCCGGAGGCACAAAGCCTGTGGCTGTTCGGCCGCGACAATCAACTCCTGTCGCGGGTGCTGAGCGGCCTGTCGGACACCGGGACCCACGCCAGCGGCAGCGTCCATTTGGCGGGCACCCCGATCCCCGCCGGTGACCACAGCTTCGTGGCCATCTACCGCCATCCCGCCAACGTGGACAAGGCCGTCGGCTGGCTCGCTCTCGCCCAGGGAGCTGCCCAGAGCATGGCCCAGAAACTGCCTCACTACGGCAAGTACTCCTATCTGGCGTTTCAGGGCGCCGGCTCCGAGAACACGCTGAAAGGTCAGTGGCCGGTGAACGACTCGCCGCTTGCCGTGGACCTCTCCGCCACCGACGGTGACCTGCCGGCGCCCCAACTGCAGCAGCGCCAGGCTTTAGCGGAGCTACCCGCCGTCTTTGACCAGGCCAGCCTGATGCAGCACGTGGAATACCTGGCCGCCGAGGCCCGGCAAGGCCGGGGTGTGGGCACCCAGGGCCTGGACGACGCCGCTGAGTACATTGCCGCTGCCTTTGCCGCCGCCGGCCTGCAGCCGGGTGGTCAGGACGATACATTTTTTCAGCCATTCACCATGACGGGCGGACCCAATGAAGAAACGCTGAGTCTGCGCAACGTGATCGGCTATCTGCCTGGCACCCGTTCCGAATGGTCAGACCAGTCGGTGGTTGTCAGCGCCCACTACGACCATCTGGGCTTCGGCTGGCCTGAGGACCGGGCCGCTCACCGCGGACGGCTGCACCCGGGCGCGGATGACAATGCGTCCGGCGTGGCGATCCTCTTGGAGCTGGCGCGGACCCTGACCAAGGCGCCGCCTGAGCGCGCCCTGATCTTTGCCGCGTTCTCAGCCGAGGAAGCCGGGCTGGTGGGCTCGCGGCATTTCGTTGCCCATCCGACGCCCCTGCCGCGCAGCGGCATTCGGGCGGTCATCAATCTGGACACGGTGGGCCGGCTGGGTAGCCGCGCGCTCAGTGTCCTGGGTGCCGGCACCGCGACTGAGTGGCCCCACATTTTCCGCGGCGTGAGCTTTGTGACCGGCGTGCCCAGCCGCAGCGTTGCCGAAGGCATCGAGGGCTCCGACCAGCTGGCTTTTATCGAACACGGCATCCCCGGCGTGCAGCTGTTTACCAAGGCCCATATCGACTATCACAGTCCCGGCGATACCGCTGCCAAAGTGGATAGCGAGGGGCTGGTCAAGATCGCGCTGTTTACCCAGGAGGCCCTCAGCTACCTGGTCACGCGCCCGGAACCCCTGACGGTAACCATATCTGGACAGGCTGCCGGGCCAGCGCCGGCCGCGACCGGGCGCCGCCGGGTCAGCATGGGCACGGTGCCCGAATTCGGCTATGGCGGGACCGGCGTCATGTTCGCCGAGGTTCTGGCGGGCTCCCCGGCGGCGGCGGCCGGCCTGTTGGCCGGCGACGTTCTGGTCGCTGTCAACGGCGCCAACGTTGCCGATCTGAAAGCCTATTCCGATCTGCTCAAGACCTTTGCGCCCGGCGAGCACATCATGCTCACCATCCGCCGCGAGGGCGCGACCCAAGAGGTCCCCGTGGAACTGGCCGAGCGCTAGCCAGCCGCTCGCGCCTGCCCCGTTTCTGCGCCTAAGCGCCAACCACCGCCCCCGGGCATCCTGTGCCGCTCGGGCAGCGCCGGGCACCCCGTGGCTCGTGTAACGTTTTGTAACGACAGCTGTTATTTGGCCGCGGCAGCTTGGGCGAAATGGTACACTGATGTTCGATCATTGCTGGAAAATCAGGTGTCAGAGCCCAACGTTGTCCCCCTGAGCCATAAAATCCGCGAGCGCCAACAGCGCACCCGGGACAGGTTGCTGCGCGAGAGCGCCGCGCTGTTCGTGGCGCGGGGGTTTGAGAACGTCAGCGTGGAAGACATCCTGTCGGCCACGCGCATCGCACGCTCGAGCTTCTACCGATTTTTCTCCAACCGGGAAGATGTGCTGAGCCAGATCGTGCGACCTGTCTTTCAGCAGGGTCTGGGGGAGCTGGAGCGAGTCGCCTGCGATGACGGCGAAGCCATCATGACCGGCATCTTAACCGTCTATCTGAAACTGTGGCAGCACAGCCCCAACGCGTTGCGCTTGTCAACGCGACTGGGCGGGGTTTACTTCTCCCTGTTCAAAGATGTCCACGACGATTTCCGCAAGCGGCTGGTGGCGCTGGTCAAGGCGGCCGGCGCCTACGACATTCTGCGCAATCAGGATGCGGATTATTCGGCCCGTTTGATCGCCCGGGTTGCCGTGCCGACCCTGGAAGTCTATTCCGGCAATCCCAACGCCGAGCAGCTTTTCATGAACAGCATGAGCGGCCTGCTGTTGCAGCCTGAGAGGTAACGCCCATGAGCAGCGCCAAGCAAATTTTTGCCCGTCCGCCCTTCATCGGGCTCACTGCGTTTGTGATCGTTTTCGTGGTCCAGGCTCTGGGTCATACCGTGATGATTGTCATGGAGAACGTATTCGGCGAGGCCTACGTGTATCACTCGGCCGCGTTCATGGGAGCCGTGGGCGCGATTCTGCTGTGGTACGGCATGAAGCATGCTAGCGAAGTGGTTGGTACCTGGCTGGGTTTCTGGGCCGGCACCCTGCTGTGGACCGGCTGGGTGGAGTTCTCCTTTGTCTGGAGCGCCAACTATCTGGCTGTCCCGGACTTGATGGACCCGAGAGTGCCGGGCGAGATCGCCACCAAGGCTGAATACCTGGTCATGATGTCCTCCGTGGGCGTGCTGCTCGCGACGCTGGCATTCTTCCTGCTCAACAAGGACAGCAAGTGCAACATGTTTGTCTGGCTGCAGCGCAATCTGAAACTGCGCACAGGCAAACCCAGTCGCGGCCACGAACGCAACTTCGCCGCAATTACGTGTCTGGAGACCATCTACGTCATCTGGTTCTTCTACGTGCTGCTGCTGTTTCTCTATGACGAGAGCATCGCCGGCGATCATCACCCGGCGGCCTACGTCTATTTCTTCGTGAATACCATCTGGGCCATTTATCTGCTGCAGCGTCTGGTGCGCTTCTGGAAAGTCACCACCGCGATCCGCTACGGCATTCCCACCGCCATCATTGCGTGGAACAGCGTGGAGTTGATGGGCCGCTGGCATCTGTTTACGGAATTCTGGGAGCGGCCCCGGGAATTCGGTCTGGAGATGAGCCTGATCGCCGCTGCCATCCTGGTCGCAGCGATACTGGTGGTGAAGACCCCGACCCACCAGAAGGCGCAGTGGAAAAACCCGGCGGCGGACGCGCAGTAGTGGAGCGGGTTTAGGTTTCGGCGCTACCGAAGACCTTATCCAAATGGTCTTGCGGCAGGGGCTTGGTGGCCAGCGAGACCAGCACGGTGACGGTCACCGCGACGATCCCCGCAATCGTCGCGCACGCATAGGGATTCGGCGCCTGGCTGCTCAGCCACCCAAGCAGCGCTCCGCCCGTGGGCAGCCAGCCGGCGTGCAGTGCAATGAACCCGCCCAGGCCAATGACGAATCCCGCGATGGCTCCCGGGGCGGTGGCCCGGCGCCAGAACACGCCCAGCACCAGAGAGCCCGCCAACGCGGCGGTCAGACCGCCGATACCGATCCAGGTGACCAGAATAATGTTCATATCGAACGTGTACCAGGCAATGACCGTGGCCACCAGCATGGTTCCCGCTGTGGCCCAGCGACTGATCACCAGCACGCTGCGATCCACCTGTTCCGGCATCAGGTGGCTGCGCCACCGGGGCACGACGGTGCGTCGATAAATATCGTTCGCGAACACCTGAGACGCTGAGATCACCAAGCCATCGGCAGTCGACATGATCGACGCCAGCACGGCGGCGCCCAACAAAGCAGCCAACCAGGCGGGAAAGACCTCGATGAACAGCGCGGGCAACGCGCTGTTCGGCGTCAACTCGCCTTCAAACAGGGCATCGCCCAGAACGGCCCGGGCCAGCAGTCCCCCCAGGGTTAACAGCGGAAAGATCAGGCCGATGCAGAATGCGGACAGGATGAAACGGCGCTGGCTGCGAGGATCCTTCAAGGCCCACAGCTTGTTGCCGATGTGGGGCAGCATCCCCAGCGGGATATAGGCGAGAATCATGGCCACGAACGCCCAGAGCCCGTTCACCAGGGCGAACTCCTCATTGATGGGCGCGATGGTTAACGGATCCAGGGTCTCCAACCGCGCGAGCATGCCCTCGAAACCGCCCACCACGCCAAAGCCTGTCAGAAACATCCAGGCAACCCCAACGGCAATGACCAACATCAAGACACCCTGCACGGTGTCGGTCAGGATGTCGGCGTGGGCGCCGCCCATAGCCACATAGACCAGCAACACCAGGGACGTCAGGCCAAGGGCGAGCGGTTTATCCAAGCCGAGCATGACTTCAAACATGGCCAGTCCGCCCACCAGTTGGGCGGCGAGATAGAACAGCAGCGCCAGAGAGGCCACGGCGGACAGAATGCGGATGGCCTCCGACTGATAACGATCACCCAGAAACTCCGGAATAGACCGGTTGCCGAACTGGTTACCCAGGCGGATGACCACACGCTGGCAGAGGAAGATCCCCAGATACACGCCCACGGGGTACACCAGGCCCACCCACAGGGCGGAAATGCCGTAGGTGTACGCAAACCCGGGCAGGCCCAGGAAAGTGGCGCCGCTGGCGATGGTGGCAGCAAAGGCGATGCTCAGGGTAAGCGGACCGTACGCCCCGCGCGCCACCGCAAAATCATCGCCGGTGGCAACGCGCTGCCGCCCCCAGCTCCCCAGAAAAATCATCAGGCCCACGTAGCCCAGCATGAATACCCAGCCCCAGACGATCAGTCCTGACGGCACCTGGATCACAGCGCCACCTGATCGTCCCAGACCTGCTCGGGGAGGGGCAGGCCCGCCAGTTCCGCATCGCCCAAAGGACCGTTCGGCACGATGTTGTGCAAGGTAAGCACCAGCATCAACTGGCGGCAGTGCTGCGCGGCGTGCCAGCAGGTCCGCTCCAGAAAGGCGGGCAGGGACTGGGCGCCGTAATAGGTCGAGACCTGGTTCGGCAGCGCGTCCGGCGCATGGTTCTCCCACCAGCCGGCGAAGTCAGCCCGCACCGCGTCGCCGAACTGGCGCACATCCGCGGCCGTCATCCCGGGCGCCGCGGTCCTGTAGAAGTAGCTCTCGGTCAGCGCCCCGCCCCGGGCCGCGTCGAGAAACCCGGTGACAATCACGAACACGTGGTAAGCGAGATCCAGCACGCTGCGATCCTGACGCAACCGATGGCTCGCCAGCTCGTCGGGGAGCTGCGCCAGATAACGGTCAGTGGCGGCCAGAATCAGCCTGAGCTTCGCCGCCAACGCGGCCGTGGACAGCTTCTCCCGCGGCTCCGCGACCCCTAAGAACCGGGCCAGCTCATCCAGATCCTGGGCAGCGACAAACTCACCACCCCGGGCCACCACGGGGACGCTGCGCGCGCCCAGGGCAAGCAGCTGCTCCCGGGCCGCGGGCTCTGCATGGACGTTGATGGACTCGTAGGGAATACCCCGTCGGGCCAGAAATTCCTTGGCTTGCAGGCAGCTGCTGCAGCCGGGCTGCCAGTAGATGCGGTATTGGTTCATCAGCGCGCGCGGACAGGTGGCGGCGGTCGATTGTGGTGATCGGACCGAAGGCGTGTCAAGGCAGCGGCGCCTGAACCCGGCGGATATAGCTACGATCCAGCTCGCTGATCCGGGTGCAGCCGGTAAGCGCCATGGAACGGGCAAGCTCCGCGCGCATCAGATCCAGCACCCGGTCCACGCCCGCCCGGCCGCCGCTGGCCAGACCGTAGAGATAGGGGCGACCGAAAGCACAGGCGGTTGCGCCCAGGGCCAGGGCCTTGACCACATGATTGCCGCGCCGCACGCCGCCTTCCAGGATGACCTCCAGACGATCACCGACCGCGTCCACGATGTCAGGCAGAACCTCAATCGGGGCCGGCGCACCCTCCAGCTGCCGGCCCCCGTGATTGGACACGATCACCGCCGACGCCCCGATCTCGGCGGAGCGGATCGCGTCGTCTACGGAGAGGATCCCCTTGATCGCAAAGGGCCCGTCCCACTCCTCCCGCAACCGGGCCGCGTCCTCCCAGGTCACGGAAGGATCCACCTGATTGTTGAAATACTCCACCACGGTGCTGATGCTGGCGCTGCCCTCGGCAATGCGATGAGCCACATTGGCCACCGTCACCGCGGGTCCGGTCAGATAGCGGAGCCACCAGGCCGGGTGCAGCGCGATATCGAACAGGCTCTTGAGCGTCAGCTTCGGGGGGATGGTCATGCCGGTGCGCAGGTCCCGCTCCCGGTTGCCGGCCACCGGCACGTCCACGGTCAAGCAGGTCGCCGCGAAGCCGTGCTCGCGGCAGGCTGCCAGCAGATCATCGTTTAAGCTTCGATCGCGAAACACATAGATCTGGAACATCTTCGGACCCGCGGACGCGGTGCCCACCTCCTGGATAGTGCTGGAGGCAATGCTGGAGAGGGCGTACAGCGTGCCCGCATCCCGGGCCGCTTCGGCAACGGCGATCTCGCCCCGGTGATGGAACAGCCGGTTCATGGCCGTGGG